>DASXAN010000700.1:0-13792 GCA_036406755.1 Gemmataceae bacterium | reverse complement strand
CGGCTGGTGCTGAACTTCCACGCCCGGGCCGACAAGGTGGACGCCGACGCCCTGGTCGAACGGCTCCTGGCCGCCGTCCCGCAGGAGGTGTGAACGATGCGCGGCCTGCTGTTGCTGATCCCGCTGCTCGCCCCGCCCGTCGGGGATGACACCACCCGGAAGGAAGCCGACGAGGCGGAGCGGCTTTGCGCCGCCGAGCTGCCCCGCTGGACGCTGACGGCCGACGGGATGCCGCTCGACGCCCCGAAAGAATCCGTCCTCAAGTGGACGAACCCCGACGCCGGCCGGGTCTACGGCAACACCTACGTCTGGCTCCGGGCCGGCCGGCCGGCCGCCGTGACCTGCTTGTTCCGCATCTTTGACCCGTGGCGGTCGTTCAACGGCGAGTGGGCCGCCCTGACCGGCACGAAGCTCGAAGCCCGGCGGAACGACACGGTCGCCTGGCGGCCAAAGGGCGAGTGGACCTGGAAGGCCGTGCCCGGCGCCCCCGCCCCGGCGGCGACCGCGGCGCAGCGGCTGGCCCAGATGCGGGCCCTGGCCGAGACGTTCGCGGTCGAGGTGCTCGACACCCGCCACACGCCCAAGGGCGAGAACCAGACGCCCCGGCTGCTGGCGAAGCCGCTCTACCGGTACAACCCGGACCAGACCAGGTCGCTCGACGGGAGCCTCTTCGCCTTCGTCTTGGGGACCGACCCCGAGATGTTGCTGCTGGTCGAGTGCGACACGGCGGCGGCGAAGCCCGAGTGGCGGTTCGGCGCCGCCCGCATGAACCGCGACGCCGTCCGCCTCAAGCGCCACGGGGCGACGGTCTGGGAGGTCGAAGCGAACTTCGGGACGCAGACCCCGGAGGACCCTTACATCTTCCTCGACCTCGGCCTGCCACGGAAGGAGTCGAAGCCGTGACCGACTCCCCCGAGCTGGCCGACCCCGAATTCTTCTCCCGGCTGGAAGGCGTGGAACTCCGCGCCCGGTCGGTGGTCGAGGGGTTCATGCACGGGCTGCACCGCAGCCCGTACATCGGCTTCAGCGTCGAGTTCGCCTCGCACCACGAGTACGTGCCCGGGGACGACCCGCGGCACATCAACTGGAAGCTGTACGCCCGGCAACACCGCCTCTACGTCAAGGAGTTCGACGGCGACACGAACCTGAGCCTGTACGTGCTGCTCGACGTCAGCGGGTCGATGGCGTGCGCCAGCCTGGGCCGCAGCAAGCTCCACTACGCCGCGACGCTGGCCGCCGCCCTGGCCCACCTGGCGATCCGCCAGCACGACGCCGCCGGGGTGACGCTGTTCGCCGACAGCGTCCTGGCCAGCCTGGCGCCGCAGGCCAAGGCCCACCAGCTCCGGGAGATCTTCGGGCTGGTCGCCGGCGTGACGCCGCGGGCCCGGACGGACGCCGGCAAGGCGCTGCACCAGGCGGCGGAACTGTGCCGCAAGCGGGGCATGGTGGCGGTCATCTCCGACTGCTTCGACGACGTGCCGCGGGTGATGGACGCCCTGGACCACCTGACGTTCCTGCGGCACGAGGTGGTGCTGTTCCAGGTGCTCGACCCGTGGGAGCGCGACCTGCCGCTGGAGGGCAACGTCCGCTTCCGCGACCTGGAGACCGGCGAGACGCTGACGACGCTCAGCGAGGGCGTCCGCGACGGCTACCGGGCGGCGGTGCGGGCATGGCTGGCCGAGCTGGACCGCGAGTGCCGGTCGCGGGGCATTGACCGCGTCGAGCTGACGACGGCCGACCCGCTCGACCGGGCGCTGCTGGAGTACCTGGTGCGGCGGTCCCGGCAGATGTGAGGTGGCCGCGGGCCGGTGGGGAGAACGACTGTGACACAGCACATCAAGAGTTGGGCGCCGGCCGCGCTGGTGCTGATCGCGGTCGTGACGGGCTACGTCTACGCCCGGTTCGAATGGCGGGACGGCGACCTGATGGACGCCGTGGCGGCGGTGCAGCGGCACTCGCCCCTGTTCCTCGTCAGCGAGCCCCGGCCGACGGGCTCCTGGGTCAAGCACGGCTGCCTGTACCTGAGCCGCACGCCGCGGACGGCGGAAGCGATGGAACTGATGAGCAAGTACCCCGCGCGGCGAGACCCGCGCTGGGCCGGCGTTGTCTGCTTCCGCGGCACGGGCGACCAGGCGCCGGCCTACGTCCCCTGGGTCGACGACGGCGGGGACCGCTGCCTGCAGTACGATTCATTCGCCGTCTACGGCGACCCGGAGTTGCTCGCCGAAGTCCGAGCGGCCCTCGACCGGGAAGGCTTCCGCCCGCGGCAATAACCCCTGACCCCTGACCCCTGGCTCCAGAATGGGTTTCGTACAAGCGAGCATGTTGGCGGCCCTGGCGGCGGTGGCCCTGCCGGTGATCGCCCACCTGATCTTCCGCCGCCGCTCCCGGCCGGTGGACCTGGGCACCCTCCGCTTCCTGAAGGTCGCCATCCGCCGGGACGCCCGGCGGCGGCGGCTGAAGCGGCTGGCGCTGCTCGCGCTGCGGGTCGGCTGCGTCGCCTTAGCGGCGCTGCTGTTCGCCCGGCCGTACCGGGCCGAGCCGCAGGCCGGCGGCGACGCCGGGCTGACCGTCGTGCTGCTGGACCGCTCGGCCAGCATGGCCCGGACGCGGGACGGCGGCCGGCTGGTCGACCACGCCGTGCGGATGCTGCCGGAGATCGCCGCCCGGGCCCCCGCCGGGGCCCGCGTCGAGGTGGCGTGGTTCGACAGCAAGGTCGAGCCGGTCGGGTACGCGGCCGACGGCCGGTCGTCGTTCGCGGACGTGACGGCCCCGGCGGCGCTGACCGGCGGCACCGACTTCGCCGCGGCCCTGACCTGGGCGGTCGCCCGCTGCGACGCGGCCCGGGGCGGCGGGCCGCTGGCCGTCCACGTCGTCACCGACCTGCAGCGGACCGGGTTCGGCAGCCTGGAGGGGTTCGCCTTCCCGAAGGACGTGCCGGTGCGGGTCTGGGACGTCGGCCCGGCCGCGGCCGCGAACGTGGCCGTCACCGAGGTCCGCCCCGCCAGCCTGATGGTCCGGGCCGACCAGCCGACCACCGTCCGGGCGACGGTGCTCAACGCCCGGGCGGAGTCCTTGGAACAACGGCCGGTGCAGTTGCGGCTGTCGAACGGGGGAAAGACCGTCACCGTGCCGGCGGTGGCGAAGGCGCCGCCCGGCGGGGTGGCCGGCGTCAGCTTCGAGACGCCGCCGCTGGCCCCGGGGCTGTGGCAGGGGACGGTCTCCGTCGCCGGTGAGGACGGCTTCCCGCTCGACGACGCCCGCCACGTTGCCGTCTTCGCGGCCGCCAAGCCGAGGGTGCTGATCCTGGATGGGGCGGCCCGGGAGGTCGCGGCGCTCGGGGAAACCTACTTCCTGGAGACGGCCCTGCGGCTGGCCCCGCCGGGTGAGAGCGACACCGAAAGCCCGTTCCGCGTCACCGCCGCCCCGTACGAGCCGGGCGCCCGGCTGCCGGACCTGCGCGACGTGGACGTGCTCGTCGTCGCCGACGTCGCCGGCTTCCCGCCGGCCGACGCGGCCCGGGTGAAGGCGCTCCTCGACCGGGGCGGCTCGGCCGTCGTGTTCGGCGGCAACAACCTGCGGCCCGACGCCGCGGCCACCTACGCCGCCGCCGGGCTCTCGGTGGGCGACATCGGCGGGACGCTCCAGGCCCGGGACCTCCCATTCCGCATCGCGGAGTTCGCCACGGACCATCCGGTGCTGACCCCGTTCGCCGACCCGCAGCACGGCGACTTGAACCGGCTGGCGTTCTCCGGCTGCACGCGGGTCGCGCCGGCCGCCGGGGTGCGGGTGCTCGCCCACTTCCGCGACGGCACGCCGCTGGTGCTGGAACGGCCGTCGGCCCCGCGGGTGTTGTGGTGCGCCGCGTCGGTCGGCAACGAGCACGGGGCCTGGAGCCGCAGCCGGCTGTTCCTGCCGCTGGTGCACCAGCTCGTCAAGGGGGCGGCCGGGATCGCCGGGGCCGGGCCGGTGGTGGACCTGCCGGCGGCCGGCGAGGAGCCGGGCGTGCGCAAGCGCGGCGACTCCTGGGAGGTCCGCAACCTGGAGCCGCAGGAGTCGGAGCTCGAGGCCTGCACGCCGGAGGAGTTCGCCCGCCGCCTCGGCCTGACCCTGGCGTCCGGCGAAAGTCCCGCCGCGGCCGTCACGGGGGATGAGGCGTTGGAACAGCGGGCCGGGGAACTGTGGCCCTGGGTGTGGTTGTTACTGGCGGTCTGCTGGCTGGCCGAAGGCTTACTCGCCAACCGCACGGTGGCGTAGGAGGGGACCCATGTCCATGACCACGACAGAACTTCGGCCGGCGTTTCGGCGGCGTTTCCGCGGGGTGGCGCGGCGGATGTGGTCGCTGCACGTCGGCCGCGGGCTGGCCCTGACCGTGCTGGTCGCGGCCGCACTCCTGGCCACTGTCGCGCTCGCCGACTACCTGTTCGAGTTGCCCTGGCCGGTGCGGGCCGGGGCGTTCGCCGTCGCCGCGGCCGTGGTGGCCGTGTGGGCGGTGAACTGGGTGCTCGTCCCGGCCCGCCTCTGGGGCCGGACGAAGGTGGCGGCCGAACTGGAGGGGCTGTTCCCCCGCCTCGGCCAGCGGCTGCGGACTTCGGCCGAACACGGCGACCGGCCCGCCGACAGTCTGCGGCGCGACGGCGTCTCGCCCGCCCTGGTCGCGGCCCTCGAGGAAGAGACGGCCGAGAAGGTCAAGCCGCTGCCGCTGGAGGCCGGCCTGCCGGCGCGACCGGCCCTGTTCGCGGCGGCCGCGGCGGTGATCGGCCTCGGCCTGGTGCTGCTCCCCGCGGCCAACAACGGCGAGTGGCGGACGGCCCTGGGCCGGGCGGCCCTGTCGCCGGCACCGTACACGACCCTGACGGCGGAGCCGTCCGCCGAGGCCGTGGTCGAAGGCAACGACGTCGATATCCGCGCCACGCTGACCGGCCGCGCCCGGCCGGAAGTGGTCCTGCACACCCGCGAGGTCGGCGAGCCGGGCTGGCGCGAGGAGACCATGGACGCCGCCGACGGGGCGTTCGTCGCCCGGCTGCCGCGGATGCGGGACACGACCGAGTTCTTCGTCACCGCCGGCCCCGAGCGCACGCCGGTGCGGGCCGTCGCCGTCCGCCACCCGCTGAAGATCGTCGGCGTCCGGGCCGAGGTCACGGCCCCGGCTTACACCGGCCTGGCCCCCGCCACCCATGAAACCGGCAGCTTCTCCGCCGTGCAGGGCAGCGTCGCGCGGCTGCGGTTCGAGCTGGACCGCCCGCCGGTCTCGGCGGCGCTGGTCGTGTCCGAGCCCGGCGCGGCGAACGCCCCGCCGCGGCGGGTCGAGCTGGCCGTCGAGGGCCGCGTGCTCTCGGCGGAGGTGCCGCTGACGGCCGACATGCAGTACGCCGTCGAGGGCCGCGACGCCGACGGCATGCCGGTGTGGCCCAACAAGCACCGCGTCCGCGTCACCGCGGACCAGCCGCCGTCAGTCTGGTTCGACACGCCGGCCGAAGCGATCGAGGTCCACACCCTCGCCGAGGTCGTGATCCGGGCCCGGGCCAAGGACGACTTCGGCCTGTCCCGGCTCGGCGTCGTCTTCCAGGTGAACAACGAGGAGGAGCGGGAACTCGTCCTCCTCGACGTCCGCGAGCCGATGCAGCGCACGGCGAAGGCCGAGCAGGTTCTGATGCTGGAGCAGTTCCTGCTGACGCAGAAGGACTGCGTCGCCTACTACGCCTTCGCCGAGGACAACCGGCCCGGCGCCCCGCAGCGGGCGACGACGGAGCTGCGGTTCATCGACATCCGCCCGTTCCAGCGGTCCTACAAGCTGGTAGACCTGCCGGACGAGGAGGGCGGCGGCGGCCCGCGGCGGGAGATCATCTTCCTCGACGAGGTGATCGCCCGGCAGCGGTTCAACCTGAACCAGACGATGCGGCTGGAGACCCGGTCAAAGGTCCGGCTCGACCTGGCGCAGGTCGAGAAGACCGCCGCGTTCGAGAACAAGCTGGCCCAGCAGACGCACGACCTGGCCGACTTCCTGGCCGGCCTCGGCGTGGACGGGACTGCCATCCTCGGCCAGGCCGAGGAGGCCATGCTGTCGGCCGTGGACTCGCTCAACGGGGCGAAGTTCCCGACCGCCATCGGCCAGGAGCGGGACGCCCTCCGCTACTTGATGGAGGCGCGGAACACCATCCAGATCGCCCTGCTCAAGGCGCCGAAGGCGGTGCGGGCGCAGGCCCGGACGTTCGACCGCTTGCAGCGGCAGAAGCTCCGCCGGGAGAACGAGAAGTCCGACTCGCTGGCCCAGATCGCCGAGGAGCTGGCCAAGCTCGCCGGCGACGAGGACGAGGTCGCCCGGGCCATCGCCAGCGGCGGCAAGGCCAAGGACCCGATGGCCGAGGGCGCGGGCGGCGAGCCGGGTGAGCAGCCGGGCAAGGGCAAGCCGGACCCGGCCGCCGAACGGCAGGAGGAGATCGCCGGCCAGGCGGCCGCGGTCGAGAAGCTCGCCGACAAGGCCAAGGGGCTGACCGGCCTGGCCAAGAACCGCATCGCCGAAGCCGCCCGGTCCGCCAACGCCGCGGCCGACGCCCTCGGGAAGGCCGACCGCGACGCCGCCCGTCCCGAGGTCGACAAGGCCCGCGAGACGTTCCGCGCCGCGGCCAAGCAGGTGGCGGCCCTCGCCGCTGAGGAGGCGGCCCAGCAACTGGCCGCGGCCCGCGACCTGGCCAACGACGTCGCCCTGCAGACCGCCCCGCCCGACCCGGACCGGAAGACGCCCGGCGCCGGCGGCGAAGGCGACGGCAAGATGCCCGGTATCGGCGCCGCGGCCGAGGACGCCAAGTCGCTCAAGGACGTGCTGGAGAACCTGGCCGGCTCCGGACGCGCGGCCGACGCCGACGCCGCCCGCAAGGCCGCCGGCCTGCTCAAGCAGGAAAACCTGCCGGACGCCGTCGAGCGGTTGCAGAAGCCGGGGGTCGGCGGCGACCGGGCGGAGCGGAAAGACCTGGCCGACCGGTTCGCCGCCCTGGGCCAGAAGCTCGACGAGGCGTACCGCGAGGCGGTCGCGCCGCGGCTGGAGGAGATCGCCCGGCTGGAGCGCGAGGCCAACGACTTGCAACAGAAGGCCGCCCGGGCCGGCGACGAGGACTGGCGGCGGCTCCGCCAGCAGGCCGCCCAACTGCTGGAGCGGCTGGAGGCGGCCGGGCTGGGCGCGCTGGCCAACGACGACTTCCGGGCCGGGCTGACCAACGCGGCCGCCGGCCGGGAGGTGTTCGGCCGGGGCGTGGCCGCCCTGCACGAGCGGCTGGTGGCGAAGTTGCAGGAGTTCGTCGCCGGCGACCGGATCACGGGCGGCAACGAGGCGGTGCCGCCGCAATACAAGGACCTGGTCGAGCGGTACCTGCGTGCCCTGTCGGCGGGGGGTTCCAAGTGACGCCGACGACCGACCTGGCGTTCGACCCGACCGCGGCCTGGGCGGTGCTGCCCTGGCTGGCGGCCGCCGTCGTCGTGCTCCTGTGGGCGCGGCAGCGGGCCGGCCCGGCCCAGCCCCGCGCCGCCTACTGGGGCCTGCGGCTGCTGCGCGGCACGGCCCTGGTCGGGCTGGCCGTCGTGGCCGCCGACCCGGTGCGGGTCGCCGTCACTCCCGGCGCCGTCCACCGGCCGGAGGTCCACGTCCTGCTCGACGCCTCCCAGAGCATGCGGCTCGGCACCCCGCAGTCCCGCTGGGGCGAGGGGCTCGCCGTCGTCCGCGAGGCGCTCGACCGGCAGAACGGCCACGCCGACGTCCGCGTGCACCGCTTCGGCGAGCGGCTGGTGAGTGTGGACGCGGCCGCCGTGCGGTCGGCCGACTTCCCCCCACCGGACGACGGCGACACGCAGCTCGCCCCGGCTCTGCGGCAGCTCGCCGGCCGGCTCGGCCGCGACGCCCCGGCCGGGCTGGTGATCGTCTCCGACGGCCGCGTCCGCGACCCCGACAAGCTGGACGAGATGGCCGCCGTCTGGCGGCGGCTCCGCGTACCCGTGCACGTCGTCCCCGTCGGCCGCGAGGGCGGCGGCGGCGACGTGGCGATCGTGGCCGCCATCGCCCCGGCCCGGGCCCGCAAGCAGTCGCAGGTCACGGTCCACGCCTTCCTGCGGTCGTTCGGCTTCGCCGGCCGGCGGTCGGAGCTGCTGCTGCAAGCGCTGGACGACGCCGGTGCCGTCCGCCGCACGCTGGCCACGCTGCCGGTGACGTTACAGGACGGCGTCCAACCGCTGTCGCTGACGTTCCGCACCGAGCCGGGTTTGAAGCGGATGCGGCTGTACGTGCCGCCGGCCCCCGGCGACCTGTCGGCGGCGAACAACGAGTTCCCGCTGGACATCGAGGTGGACCGCACCAAGATCCGCGTGCTGGTGCTGGAAGGCTCCGACGGCGGCTTCTTCCGCGCCGTCAACCGGGTGATCGGCGGCAACGCCGGCGAGGACGCCGACGCCGACTACGCCCCGTTCCGCGACGCCCTGACCGCCGACCCGGACATCCAGTGCACCGTCTACCAGGTGCCGCCGGGCGCCGTGCCGCGGCGGATCGTGGCCCCGGGGACGACCCAGCTGCCCACGACCTTCCCGCAGACGGCGGCCGAGATGCTGGCCTACGACGCCCTGATCCTGTCGAACGTCTCCCGCGACGCCCTGCCGGAGGAGGCGCTCGGCTGGGTCGAGGAGTGGATCGGCAAGCGCGGCGGCGGCCTGCTGATGGCCGGCGGGCCGCGGAGCTTCGGGGCCGGCGGCTGGGCCGGCACCGCGGTCGAGCGGATGCTGCCGGTCGAGTTCGGCGGCACCTCCGACTGGGAAAGTTCCCCGGCGGCGCTGGAGCCGGTCGGGGCGGAGCTGCACCCCATCTGGCGGGTATTCGAGGATGAGCGGGCCGCCCGGGCTGCCCTGAAGACCCTGCCCGAGGTGCCGGGCCGCAACGCCTGGGTGCGGGTCAAACCGCAGTCCGGCACGACGCTCGGGGCCCAGAAGGGCACCGGCGGCTCGGGGTCGCCGCTGTTGGCGGTCGGGGCCTACGGCCGCGGGCGGACGGCCGCCCTGGCGACCCCGCTGTCGGCGAGCCTGGCGCCGGCGTTCACCCGGCAGTGGGGCGAGGGCGGCGACAACCGGCACTTCGCCAAGTTCGCCCGCAACCTCGTCTACTGGCTGACCGAGGACTCCGCCATCGGCCGCCGGCGGCTGTTCGCGGTCACCGACAAGCGGTTCTACCGCCCCGGCGAGACGGTCGCCATCTCCGCTCAGACGTTCGACGAGTCGGCCAACCGCACCGGCCGGTACCGCGTCGTCGCCATGCTCGAGCCGCGGTCGCTCGCCGGCCCGGACCTGCCGCCGTGCCCGGTCAAGTGGCCGGCCGGCCGGCCCCGGCAGCCGGGCGAAACCGGCCCGCTGGCGGCCTGGGGCGAGGAGATCGAGCTGCACCTCGACCCCAACACGAAGGACCACGTGCTGGAGCTGCCGCTGACCGAGACGCTGGCCGGCGGCGGGCAGGGGCTGGCGTTCAAGCTGGAGCTGACCGCCTACGAGGGCCAGACGCAGATCGACTCCAGCTCGCTGGACGTGCAGGTGCTGGGCGATCCGCAGGAGCAGCAAAACCCACTGCCCAACCGCGAGTTCCTGGCCGCCTTCGCCCGCACCACCGGCGGCCGCGAGTTCAGCGACGGGGCGTCGCTGGCCGCCGCCCTGGCGGACCTGCCGGTGGCGGAGGGGCCGCAGACGGTGCGGCGAACGCCGGTGTGGAGCCGGGAGTGGCTGCTGGCGGCGCTGATCGGCGTGCTGGCGGCGGAGTGGTTCCTGCGCCGCTGGCTCGGGTTGGCCTAGCGGTTCGCTTTCGGACGGGGACGGCCAATGCGACGCTCGTTCGCCAGCCGATTCGGTCTGCTTTTTGTTCTGATGCCGGCGCTGGCCCCCGGCTCGGTCGTGCCGGACCTGCGCGCGGACGACCCGCCGGCCGGCAGGCCGCGTGGGAAACCGGCCGACATCGCTCCCCCGACAGCCGAAGAGCTGGCGGGCGAGCGGATGAAGTTTATGAAGATGGCGCTGTCGCACTTCACGGTCCAGGTGGACGAGCGAAAGGAACCGGCGACGGTCGCCGATCCCTGCCTCCGCTGGACCAATCCGATCGGCGGCGCCCCGGACGGCGTCGTTGCCGTCTACGCCCGCAAGGGCGGCCGCCCCGCAGCCCTCGGCCAGGTTTTCCTGAACTTTCAGAAAAAGTGGGTGAACGAATTCACGATCATCCCCGAAAGCGACGTCACGATCCAACGCTCGGGCCGCCTGTTTTGGAAACCCTCGGAATACGTCTGCAAGTTCACCGACTTGCCGCGCTCGCCGCGCCCCGTCGACAAAGCTGTTGCTCGGTTAGCGCAGATGAGGGGCATTGCCGCGGACTTCTCGGTAATCGACTATTTCCGCTCGAAGACGGTCAAACAGGATTTGCGCCTCCTCCCCCAGCCGGTCTATCGTTATTCCGAAGCGGGGACGATTCTGGACGGTGCCGTGTTCATCTTTGTCATGGGGACGGACCCCGAATGCTGCCTGTTCATGGAAGCCTACCGGGACGGCAAGGGTATCCGTTATCGCTATGCGGTCGCGCCGATGTCGATCTACCAGTTGGAGGTCCACTATCAGGGCAACCTCGTCTGGGCCATCGACCCGCGGAGCCCCGCGGGTGACAAGAGCCGCGTGTACTACGCCGGGGTCTACTCCCCGGAACCGGGCGAGGTCCTGCCGGAGTGAGGGAGTGAGCCGTGAGCGCGAAACGCGCCGCCGCCGTCCTGCTGGCCTGCCTGTGCCTGGCGGCCCGGGCCGACGAACCGCCGGCGAAGGGCGACGCCGAGCAGGCCGCGCGGCTGGAGCTGATGAAAAAGCAGGCGGCGGAGTACGAGGTGACGCTCAGCGACCCGCAGGCCACCCGGCTGAGTCTGCACCCCGAGCCGCTGTTGCGGTTCAGCAACCCGGTCGGCGGCGTGCCGGACGGCATCGCCGTGATGTGGAAAGAAGGCGAGCGGCCGGCGGTGGTGGCCCAGGTCTTTCTCGTGAAGGACGGGCTATGGGTCCACGAGTGCCAGTCGCTGGCGTCGGCCGGCCTGTCGATGCGGGACCATGGCCAGTTCCGGTGGCAGCCGGCCGCGGCGGCGGCCGACTTCCGGCCCCTGGCCGGGGCGCCGAAGGCGGCGGGCACGGCCGTCAACCGCCTGGTGCAGATGAAGGCGCTGGCCGCCCGGTTCTCGGCGGCCGACGACTTCCGCGTCCGGGTCGGCGACCGCGAGACGAACCGCTACCAGCTCCGGCTGCTGGCCACGCCGGTGTACCGGTATGCGGACGCGAAGCTCGGCGTCAACGACGGGGCCGTCTTCGCGTTCGTCCACGGCACCGACCCGGAGCTGTTCGTGCTGCTCGAACACCGCGGCGACGGCGACCGGGCGGGCTGGTATTATTCGCTGGTGCCGATGACCTGCTGGGCGGTCACGGCCAAACTGGACGGGGCCGAGTGCTGGAGCGTGCCGGAGCGGCAGGGTAAGACGACGCCGCGGGACCCGTACCACGTCTGGGTCTACGGCCGGGACAGGTGAGGCGGTCGAACCGAGTCACTCTGGAGCCAAGCGCAATGGGACGATCGGCGCGAGAGATCACGGACACCGAGCTTTCGCTGCTCAACGAGCTGTGGCAGCGGCCGTCGGCCACGGTCCAGGAGCTGACGGAGGCCCTGTACGGCAACACCGCCGCCGCACTGTTAGCCACGGTGCGGAAGCTGCTCGACCGGCTGGAGGCGGAGGGCTGCGTGGCCCGGGACCGCACCAAGTGGCCGCACCACTACACCGCCATCCTCAAGCGGGAGGAGTTGGCGGGCAAGCGGCTCCAGGCGGCCGCGGACGAACTCTACGAAGGCGACCTCGCCCCGCTGCTGACGCACCTGGTCCGGTCGCAGAAGCTGACCGCGGCGGACCGGGAGAACTTGCGCAAGATGCTCGACGAGATGGACGCCAAGCGCTCCGGCAAGCGGAAGTGAGGGCCGGTCGTGACCGTCGCGCCGTGGATGCTCGGCAACGCCGCCGCCGCCGCCGTGCTGGCCGTGTTCGCGGCCGCCCTGAGTTACTTCGTGCGCGCCCCGGCGGTCCGCCACGCGGCGTGGGTGCTGGTGCTGCTGAAGCTGGTGACGCCGCCGCTCGTCGGCGTGCCGCTCCCCGTCCTGCCCGCGTCGTGGGCGCCGCAGCCGGAGGCGCGCGTGGCCGGGGCGGTCAGAGTCTCCTGCCCCGTCACGGAGTCAATGACCGCCCCGGCCACCCCGCCCGCCGCCCGTGGGTTGACTTTGGTGGACGGCCTGCGCCTGGCCTGGATCGCCGGGGCGGTCGGCTGGTTCGCCTGGCAGGGCCGGCGGATCGTCCGCTTCCGCCGCCGGGTGCGGGCCGCGGCAGACGCGCCGGCGGAAGTTCAGATGGCCGCGACCGGCATCGCCAAGGCCCTCAACATCGGCCGGCCGCCGGCGGTGAAGTTGGCGGCCGGCATCGGGTCGCCGGTGCTCTGGGGCTGGGGACGGAGTGCGGTCATCCTGCTGCCGCGCGACCTGCTGCCCCGCCTGGCACCCGAGGCCCGCGACACCTTACTGGCACACGAGCTCGCCCACTTCCTCCGCCGCGACCACTGGGTCCGCGTCTTGGAGTACCTCGCCACGGGAGTGTACTGGTGGCACCCGGCCGCCTGGGCCGCCCGGGCCGGGGTCGAGGCGGCGGAGGAGGAGTGCTGCGACGCCTGGGTCGTCGGCGGGCTGGCCGCGTCGCCCCGCCGGTACGCCGAGGCGCTGCTGGCGACCGTCGATTTCGAGGCGGAGCTGCGGCGGCCGTGCCTGCCCCCCGCGGCGACGGCCGCCAGCCGCGGCGCCCGGCTCCTGCACCGCCGGCTGGTCCGGATTATCCACGCCGACCGGGCCCCCCGCTTACCGGGCAAAGCCGCGGTCCTGACGCTCGTTGCCGCCGTGCTGCTGGCGCGGCCGGTGTTGACCGCCGCGGCCCCGGCCGTTGTTGCCGAGGCGGCCCCGGGGTCCCCGCTTGCGGGTCGCCCGGCCGCCGTCGTGCGGACACCGTCGCGGCCGGCGGCCGCGCAGCCGAACCACCGGCCGCCGGTCAGGGAACCGCGGGCCTGGGCGACGGTCACCGCCCCGGGCGGCGCCTACGCCGTGCTGGCCCGCGACCACGAAGTCATCCTGCGCTACCCGGACGGGACCGACCGCGTGCTGGGGCCGGGCCGGCCATCCGCGGTGGCCTTCGCGCCGGGCGCCGCCAGGCTCGCCACGGCCGGCCCGGGCTCGCTGGTGCGAGCCTGGGACAACCACGGGACACTGCTCGCCGAAACCCATGTCGCCGCAGCGGCCCGGGCGGTCGCCTACACGCCGGACGGCGGCCGGCTGCTGAGCCTCGACGCCGCCGGCGAGATCGCGGTGTACGACCCGCAGACGCTGGTGCGGCTCACCGGCTGGACGGTCGAGGGGCCGGCCAACAGCATCGCTTGCGGCCCGGACGGGCAGACGGTCGCCGTGTCGTTCGGGTCGTGGCTGGCCGATGACGGCTGGGTGGAGTGCTGGTCGATCGCCGAAGGCCGCCGGCTCGCCAGCTACCCGGGGCCGGCCCCGGTCGGGGCGTCGCGGTTCTCCCCCGACGGGGCGCGGCTGGTCATCGGCGGCTGGGACGGGCGGACGGTCTGGCGGTCGCTGCCGGGCGGGGCGCTGGTCGCCGAGCGGCTGTTGCCGAAACAGGCCGTCGCCGACGCCGCCTTTTCGCCCGACGCGGGGACGCTGCCGCCC
>DASXAN010000699.1:0-7071 GCA_036406755.1 Gemmataceae bacterium | reverse complement strand
TGGCGGCGAAGGGCCACGCCGGCCCGTTCCTGAAACACTTCCGCCACGCCACGACGAACAAGGGCGTCATCGACTTCGTCGGCACCGGCGGGCAGGTGGTGTGCCCCCCGTCGTCCCACCACAGCGGCGGGCGGCGGGCGTGGTCCGACGCCGATGGCCGGCCGGTGCCGTCGCCGGGCGAGCCGGGGGTCGTTGACTTCGTGGAGCTATGGAACGGTGCCTGCGACCTGGCCGCGGCGTGCGAGGCGAAGCTGCCGGAGAGGGAACGCCCCAAGCTGCCCGCCCCGCCGGAGGTGCGGTCCCGGCCGCACGCCAACGACGTGGAGGCGCGGGCCTCGGCCTACCTGAAGAAGATGCCGCCCGCGGTGTCGGGACAGGGCGGCCACAGTCGCGCCTTCGCCGCCGCCCGCGCCGCCGTCTACGGGTTCGACCTGGGGCGGGAGGCCGGGTTCCGACTGCTGCGGGATGAGTACAACCTGCGGTGCGAACCGCCCTGGTCCGAGCGGGAGCTGTGGCACAAGGTCAACGACGCCGACCGGCCGTCGTGCAGCAGGCCGCGGGGGTGGCTCCGCGACAGCCCGTTGTTCTGCGGTAACGCGAACAAGACCGCGAACACCAACGGCCACCACACGGGCAACGGTAAGGCCGGCCACGGCGGGGTCAGGTCCACCCCGGCGGCCGAGTCGCAGGGCGACCGCGATGTCCATGACCTGACAGGGTGCCGGATCATCCTGAACTACTTCGTCGGGACCTACCGGCCGCAATACCGGGCCGGAACCGCGATCCGGGCGGGCAACGGCGAGGACGTGCCGATGGGGGTGGGGTGTACCCTCCCGACGTCGGCGCTGATGGCCGAGCTGGCCAAGGCCGCGGACGCCCCGCGGGTCAACGGCGTGGTCAAGGTCGCCGCCCTGCCGTCGTTCTTCAAGACGTGGGCCCGCGTCGCCTGGGGCGACATGCTCCAGGGGCTTCCCGACGAGGACGGGGCCGGCGCCGATAACATCGACTCCGCCCGCGACGAGTTCCGCCAGATGGTGCGGGACGCGATGCTCACGGAATGCACGCTATCGCAGACGACGAAGGCCGGGCCGACCAAGGTCGAGTCGCGGATCGAACGGGACAGCCTCATCGGCTGGTGCCAGAAGTTCGCCAAGCCGGGGCCGTGGCGGTCGATCCGGGGCAAGCGGTGCTGGTGCAAACTGGTGGAGGCGGACGGCGGGGAGTTGCAGCTGCGGGTGGCGATCGACCACGGCCTGTTCGCCCAGGTGAAGGCCGACCGCCGGCTGGTGGTGATGGGACAGAAGAGGTTCAGTCGGCGGGCCAAGCGGTACGGCGTCGGGCAGAGCCGCCGAGACGAGCGCCCCCACGGGAACTACGCCGTCATATTGGACCCTGACTTCGTGGCCGAGCTGGTGGACGCCAGCCCGGCCGACGACGGTGAGGAATTTGGCGTTCCCCGAAATGGCCAAGTGGATGCCGACTGTCAGGCCAAATCCGGGGGCGGCGAACATCGACGTAACGGTCGTTCGAATGGCCGGTTGTAGATATTTGGCTATTTGGCTACGCGCACGCGATGCGTGTTCTTCGTGTGCGGGCGCGAAAAGACAAACGAACTGGCTTTCCGGGGCGGGCTGAAGTGGCCGACGGACCGCGGTTCGTTGAACGCGGGGTCGTGATCGACGACGGCGCGGCCGAGGACCTGTGACCAGGGGACACGCCGATGGGCGGGATGTCCTGACCGTATTCGTGCGGATTGGGGAGTAGGACTGGAGCACGAACGCCCTGCGACTTCCGAGGGTGGCCGCGACCCGGCCCGGGAGGGCAGTTATGGACCGTTGTGACACCCCAGCCGGGTGGTTGGCCGACCGGCCCAGACCGGCACAAACCGGCACGGGGGCAAAATGCTGACGCCGGGGCAAACGAGGTTGATTGCCGCGCTACTCTCGTCGCCCACGATCACGACCGCGTGCGGGCGAGCGAAGGTGAGCGAGCGGGCCTACCGGAAGTGGAAGGACCAACCGGAATTCCGGGACGCGCTCGCCGCCGCCCAGCGGGACGCCTGGGCCGAGTCGGTCGGGCTGCTGAAGGGGCTGGCTCCTCTGGCCGTCCGCCGCCTCCGCCGTCTGCTCGGGTCGGGCCGCGAGGACGTCCAACTCCGCGCCGCCCTCGGACTGATCGACCGCGGGGTCCGGGCGGTCGAGGTCGAGGACGTCATGCGGCGGCTGGCCGCACTGGAGGCGCAGGTGCTGCCGGCCGGCGAACCACCTGCCACGTAGATTGATCCGGCCGAGAGGACTGACCCGTGACCACGACCCGCCGCCTGGACCGCCTGGAACGACAGGTCGCAGCACGCCGCGAGGCCGCCGAACCGCCGGTCAACCAGTATGCAGCCGGCGCGCTGACCCGGTCGGCCGACGAAGCCCGGGAGCTGGCCCGGCTCATCGCCGGGGCGTTCGCCGAAACGGTCGGGTTCTACCGGGACTACTATAAGCTGTCGGCCGAGGGGGCGATCGACCGGGCCGAGGAGGACAGTGTCGCGGCCGTGGAACACGCCCTGCGCGGACCGCCCGACCAGGTCAACTGGATCAACCTGGACCAAGTGGCTCGGCACGACCCGGACGCCGCCCTACGGCGGTGGAAGGAGATCAAGGCTGCGGCCCGCGGGGAGTTGCGGACCGGCCACCGGTCGGCCGAGACCGTGAACGGCCTCCCGCGAATGCTCTGGGCCGACGCCCGGTACTTCGCCGTGCGGGCGGAGCTGGTCGAAACGCTTCAGCCACGGGACGCGGCGGAGCTACTGCTGGTGGACCAGATGGCCGCCTACCAGACGCAGCTGTGGGGGTGGCAGGCGAGGCTGACCGGGTATGCCTCCGTGGCCGAGCTCGGCTGCCGGGAGGCGATCCGCAAAGGGCAGTCGGGTGAGCCGCCGCGGGCGATGTACGTCGAGGCGATGGAGCAGTCGGCGCGGATGGTGGACCTGTTCCAGAAGCTATTTCACCGGTCGCTGACGGCGTTCCGGGCCCAGCGGCGGCAGGCGCAGGTCGTCATCCGCCGCGCCAGTCAGGTGAACGTGGCCCACAACCAGCAGATCAACGTGGGCGGCCCGAATTCGTCAGCCGGCGGGCGGCCGGGTTGACCGACGGCCATCATCGCCTGGGCGTTGACTGTGCCAGGAGACCTGGCGCCATCCTGTCGGATGAGGCCGCCCGCCTTGTGTGGGCGCGCTGCGGTGCTTGACATCCCTGCGGCGATGGGTTGGTATTGGTCCTGACCTAGGCACGCCGCGCCCCGCCCAGGGCTGCGGCGAAAGGACCACCGCCCATGCACGCCGGCGAGACCAAGATCCAGACGATCATCGACAGCCAGCGGCAGTACGTCATCCCGCTGTTCCAGCGGCCGTACAGCTGGGAGTCGGCCCAGTGGGGCACCCTTTGGCAGGACCTGGCCGAGCTGTGCGAGGAGGATAACCCGCGGAACCACTTCATCGGGTCGATCGTCACCCTCCCGTCGAAGTCCGTCCCCGAGGGCGTCACCAAGTACACGCTCATCGACGGCCAGCAGCGGCTGACCACCCTCCTGGTCGTCCTGGCCGTGATCCGGGACAAGGCGCGGGACCGGGCGGGAAACCTGGCGGACAAGATCGACGACCTGCTCCTCAAGAACCGCCACCAGGAGGGGACCGATGTCTACAAGCTGCTCCCCACCCAGGCCGACCGGCCGGCCTTCTGCGCCGTCATGGACGCCGCCCCGCGGCCGAAGGCCGCCCCGATCACCGCGGCGTACGAGTTCTTCGAGCGGAAGGTGCGGCTGAACCCGGACATCGGCCTGGAGACGCTGTACAACGTCGTCCGCAACCACCTCGTCCTCGTCAGCATCCTACTGGACAGGGACGACAACCCGTACCTGATCTTCGAGAGCCTCAACGCCAAGGGCCGGCCGCTCACCCAGGCGGACCTGATCCGCAACTTCTTCTTCATGCGGCTGCCGGTCAACGTCCAGGAGAAGGTGTACGCGGACCACTGGAAGCCGATGCAAGACCGGCTGGGCGACCGCCTGACCGAGTACATCCGCCACTTCCTCATGCGGGACGGCAAGGTGGTCCGGCAGACGGACGTGTACTTCACCCTCAAGGAGCGGGTCGAAGACCGCGGGCCGGACGACGTGCTCGCCTACCTGCGGGAGGTGGCCGAGTTCTCCCGGTACTACGCGAAGCTGCTCAGGCCGGCGGACGAGCCGTGTCAGCCCATCCGGGAACGGATCGACCGCCTGGACCGGTACGAGGCAACGACGGCCTACCCGTTCCTGCTCGACGTGTACCACGACTTCCACCACAAGCGGTTGTCCGAGGCGGACTTCGTCGGCGTCTTAGACATGCTGGAGTGCTTCTTGATCCGACGGTTCATCTGCGGCGTCGCTACGAGCGGCCTGACGAAGATCTTCCCCGCCCTGTACGACCAAGCCAGGCAGGCCCCGACCCTGGTCGAAGGGGTGCGGCAGGCGCTGCGGGACAAGAGCCTCCCGCGGGACCCGCAGTTCCGGGAGGAATTCGTCACGGCGAAGATCTACGGCGGGGACCGTTCAGCCAAGGCGAAGCTCATCCTCCAGCGGCTGGAGGAGTCGTACGGGCACAAGGAGGCGGTGGACCTGGACGGGCTGACGATCGAGCACGTCATGCCCCGGACGCCGACCGACTGGTGGCGGCAGCATCTCGGGGAGGATTGGGAGGCGGTCCACGCGGAGTGGCTGGATACGGTGGGCAATCTGACCCTGACCGGGTACAACTCGGAACTGTCGAACGCCGACTTCCCCGCCAAGAAGGCCCAGCTTGAGGCCAGCCACGTCGAACTGAACCGGTATTTCGCCGGCGTAGACACCTGGGACGAGCAGGCGATCGCCAAGCGGGGCGACGCGCTGGCAGCGCGCGCGGTGGCGATCTGGCCCGACTTCTCCGGGCGGGACAGCGGCGGCGAGGTCGCCGCGGACGAGGACGTTCAAGAGGACGTGAAGCTCCTGATCGCCCGGGTCGTGGACCATTTCGGCGGGGAGACCGAGCGGCTGGGGAAGGGGCCCCGATACATCTGCCGGGTCGGGGACGGCAAGGTGCTGAACGTCAAATACTCGAAGCAGCACAGCACGTACTACTGGTTCGGGCTGCACGCATCGCTGTGGGAGGACATGGGCAAGGTCGGCGTGACCCACGTCGTCTTCATCCTCGTCCCGCACGGGTTCGTGACCATCCCGGTAGCCGTCATGAAAGACTACATCGCCGAGGCCGGGTTCTCGCCGAAGTCGGACGGGACGGTCCGCCACTACCACGTTCTCATCTCGACGGACGCAATGCCGGAGTTGTTCCACCACGGCAAACCGACTCGAATACCATTAGGCCGGTACTACACGGCCTTCGAAGCATAGGCCCCGATCCCGGTCCGCGCCGTAGCTCGACGAACCAGGCAATCTGCGAAGTCATGCCGTCGATGTCGAACAGGGCTGTGTGGAACTGGCGGCGGGCGGTCAGCGTGGCGGGGCTGGTTACACCCGGCAGCCGGGCGGTGCGGGTCGAGTTGAACAGCGGCCTGGCGGCCGATCTACGAGGCGGGGAACTGCCGCCCGAAGCGCGTCGCCGGCGCCGCCGCACCGCGATCGACCTGGACCTGGGCCGGCACCTTGACGCCGCCCGGGCGGCGAGGTGGCTTGGGCAATCGTGGACGGTGGAGCAGTTGACCCAGCTCGGCACCGCCCCGGACCTTGACCTAGCTAAACGCTTCGGGCGAACGGAGGCCGCGGTCGGGGGCCGGCGGGTGAAACTCGGCATCCCGGCCTACCGTGACCGCCGCCGAAAGACGATTCCTGCGACTACCGACATCGCATTGGTTACCGCCCACGATGTGGAATCTGGCCGGTGCGCACGCGCTGGACTTGATCCGGTTCGAGTGCCACAAACGGCGGTTCTTGCCGCCCAACCGGCGTCGGTCACTCCATGATAACCCGTTCGGTCTCCGCGAATGACTCCTTCGCGTAAGACGCGATGCAGTCGCGGCCGCTCTCCTTGGCGAAGTTCTTCGCCCGCTCGGCTTTGTTGATGAGCTCCATGTTCGACAGTGGGCAGGTGGGGCCGGCGACGCAGAAGCCGATCGAGACGTGCGTGCGCAGGTCGGTGCCGTCGTACTTCAGGCGCTTCAGCCGCGCCTGAAGCCGCTTGAGGGAGGCGACCGTCGAGGCACGGTCCGAGTTGGGGAGGAGCAGCCCGTACTCGTCGCCGCCATACCGGTAGGCATGCCCTGCCCTTTGAAAAAGGCCGCGAGATCGTTGACGTCGGCTTGAAACTCGCGGAAGAGGGTGTCCGGCTGGACAGCGTTGCCGAACTCGGACAAGAGCAACATGTTCAGTCGCCGCATGTGTTCGGTGTCGAAGGCCGCAATGATGTCTGCGACCGCCTTCTTGGCTGTGGAAGGCAGGCGCAGCACCGAAATCGGCGGCTGGGATACATTCAGATCGTCTGGCTGCAATTCCACGGAACACCTCCCTTGGAGCGCGGGTCACCTGCCCCGAGTATACGCACGCGAGGAAGTGGATTGGGGCGGTCTGGTGCTGTGAGGGGGGACGGGCCGGAAGCAAGTCGCTGGTCAGGCGGGCTGTGCAGCAACTCCAGGGCTGCGGCGACATCGTCCGGGGTGGTGCCCTCAATGTCGGGGTCAAGGATGACGCGATCAAGCGGGTAACGGGGGTCCGATCGTGGACCAGCCGAGGAAAGTGGTCGAACTCGGATTCACGTTCCGGTTGCAGGACGACTGCGCGGGCCGGCAGGTTACCGGATGCCGGCCGGCCAGGCAAGACGGTTACGGGCCGCAAGGAGTCCCGGAGCAATTGCTTCTTCCGCATTTCGTGGGAGCTATGTAAGCCGTCGAATACTATGACCTCGAAGGGAATCAGGATGGACGAGTTTCAGGATACGCACCATTCCCCCAAAACACGACTTCGTACGTGGGTAGCACCGACGAGGTTACCAAGACCCGTGCAGCCATGCGGTCCGGGATTCTCAGCTCCCCGTCGCCCATCCACCGCTCGTCGCAC
>DASXAN010000698.1:0-7411 GCA_036406755.1 Gemmataceae bacterium | reverse complement strand
CTCGCCGAGCAGCTGGCCGAAGGTGAAGAACTGGGCGAGGCCGCGGAGGCTCGCCCGCCGGGACACGTCCGGGTCGGCGAGCAGGGCCTTGATCTCGGAGGCGAACAGCAGCCGGCCGGCGGGGTGGGCGTAGTAGAGCGGCTTGATGCCGAACCGGTCGGTGACGAGGCTGAGCTTGCGGGCGGTGGCGTCCCAGATGGCGGCGGCGAACTTGCCGTTGAGCCGGCGGAGGAACTTCGGCCCTTCGGTTTCGAGGCCGTGGACGAGCAACTCGGCGTGGGAGTCGCCGGCAAACCGGTGGCCGGCCGCCTCCAGCCGCCGGCGGTGCTCGGCGGCGTCGAGGATCTCACCCTCCAGCACCGCCAGGAGCGAGCCGTCTTCGTTCGTCGCGGGCTGGGGGGCGGCGTTGACAAAGCCGAGCGACACCCGGCCGAGACCGACGCCGGCCGCCTCGTCGGCGTGGGCGGCGGGCCGGCCGCTACCGGGGGCGGTGGTCCGCACCCGGCCGGCCATCGCCGTCAGCAGGTCGGACAGTGCAGGCGCGGGCGGCTCGCAAACGACTCCGAAGATTCCGGCCATCGTAAGTCCTTGATCCAGTTTTCAGAAACTCATCAACCGGCCGACCGCAGGGCGGCGGCGAGCAACCCCTCGTCCACGGCGGCGAAGCTCCACGTCCAGCCGGCCAACAGGACGACGCATAGGCCGGCGGCGACGGCAAACCGGGCGGTCCGCCGCCGGTCCCAAATGATGCGGGCATGGGTCACGGCCCCGGCGGCGTACACCAGCACCAGCGGCATCAGCGGCAGGTGATACCGGGAATGGCCGAACACGATCGTGTGCATCCCGCAGACGAAGGCGATGATGCACACCAACAGCCAGTGGCCGCGGCGGTCGGCCGGCGGGGCGAACGCCAGGCCGAACAGGGCCAGGACCGCGGCCGCGGCGTAGCCACCCGTCACCACGACCGCCAGACCCAGCAGCGCCGGCCCGGACGCCTGGCCGAAGTACCCGCGGTCGGCACCCGCGATCAGCTCCCGCTCCAGGCCCCAGAAGTCGAAGAATTTGACGACCGACCGCTCCAGCGTCAGGCCCGGGTGCTCGCGGACGAACTGCAGCCCCTGCCGGAGCGCCAGCTTGTCGACCATGCCCTGGGTGCGGCGTTGCTCGGGCGGGTAGGCCGCCCAGACCTCGGCCGCCCAGGATTGCTCGCCCCCCAGGGCGACGGCGTCCCAGGACCGATACAGGGGCGTGTGTTCGTAGTTACCCATCATGAAGTTGCGGCCGCCCATCGTGTCGATGGCGACGAACGTCCCCTGCAGCCGGGTGTTCCGCACCGCCCACGGGGCGATGGTGGCGGCGAACGCCGCGACCACGGCGGCGGCGACCGCCAGCCGCCTCGCCCACCCGGCCCGGCAGGTGAGCAGCAGGAAGCCGGCCAGGAACGGCGGGGCCAGCCACACGACACTCCGCGTCAGGGCCGCCAGGCCGAGGGCGACGCCCGCCGCGACGCCGTAGCCGACCGACGCCCGCTTCAGCGCCAGGACGGTCCAGTAGCAGCTCGTGGTCAGCAGCAGCGTGAATAGGACTTCCGTGAGGAGCAGGTTGTTGTACGCGAGCAGGGACGGGTAGAAGCAGCACAGGCCGGCCAGCCAGACCGCGGTCCGGGGGGACGTGATCTCCCGCCCGAGGCGGTAGGCCACCACCACCGTCAGCAGGCTCAGGGCCGCCTGGACGAGGCGGACGGCCGCGAAGTTGCCGACGCCGGTCAGCTGGTAAACGGCAGCGACGAGTGCGGGATAGAGGGGTGGCCGTAGCGACGTCGGCGTGTCGCTCGGGTGGAACGTGAACTCGCCGGTTTCGAGCAGGTTCCGGGCCAGGGTGTCGTAGTCCCGCTCGTCCCAGATGTGAATCGGGGCGTCGCGGAAGGCGTACCAGAGTACCAGCCGGGCCAGGACGCCGGCGAGCAAAATCAGCACCAGTCCCGTGCCGGGGCGGCGGTGGCCCAGGACCGCGGCGCGGCGGTCGACAGTCGGCTCAATCATCAGGGACGTGGACACGGGCGGCCTCGAGTCCGGCGGGTCAGAACTTCCACAGCGCCGGGGCCGCGGACGGGACGACGTTGAACAGCGCGTACAGGCCCGGGATCTCCACGAACATCAGCCCGACGAACGCCAGCACGCACACCGCCAGGTACGCCATCAGCCCCGTCTCCCGGTACAGCCGCTCCGGGTTCTGGGCGGCGCTGGCCTGCTTGAACGCGATGTGCAGGTAGTAGCTGACGAACCCGGCCACCAGCGGCACGATCAGGATCAGCTCCAGGTGGTAGCGGATGATGAACACGCCCAAAAACAGGGCGAAGCAGGTGGTGTAGAAGAACATGCTGATGAGCAGCTTCTGCTCGTCGTAGAGCCGGAACGACTTGCGGTACGCCCCGGACACCTCCTTCTGGCCGATCGACCGGTACTCGGCGAACCGCTTACTGGCCATGAAGAACGCCCCGATCATCCAGTACGCCACCAACAGCGACACCGGCGGGAAGTCGACCGGGTCGACGGCGAACCAGCCCAACAGCAGGCGGATCGGGTTGTTGACCGACTCGGTCAGCACGTCCACGTACGGCAGGTCCTTGGACCGGACCGGCGGGATGTTGTAGACGCACCCCATTACCAGCAGCGCCAGGGCGGCGTAGAAGAACGGCGGGTTCAGGGCCGCAGCCATGACCAGACCGAGGGCCCCAAGGGCGACCCACTCGGCGTAGGCGACCGGCACGATCACCTGCCCGGACGGGACCGGGCGGTGCCGCTTGACCGGGTGACTGCGGTCGGTCGGGGCGTCGAGGATTTCGTTGAGGACGTAGTTGCTGGAGGCGATGACGCAGGTGGCGGCGACGGCCCAGAGGATCGGCCAGACGGTGCCGGCGGCGAACAGGTCCGGGTGGCAGAAGTAGGCCAGGACCAAGCCCAGGACCATGAACACGTTCTTGAACCAGTGGTCCGGGCGGGCGATGGCCAGGTACGGCACGACGGCGGCCAGACCGCGGGGGCGGTCTAGGGTCGTGACCGGCTGGAACGTGGCGGGCAGGGCCGTGGCCCGGACGGATCGAGGGGTGGCGACGGTGTCGGGCAGAACATTCATCGAATCGGCTTCCTCGTGGCGGGGCACACTCCGTGCCCGTGGGCGACCGCCCGGGGTTAGGGCCAACCGCGGCCGGGTCCGGCGCGCGGGCCAGGCGGGTCCAGGCGGGCGGCTGGTCGCCACCGATGGAACGGCCGCGGACCGAGCCCATCAAACGCGCTTAGAAATCGAGCGGGGGTGGTTAAGGCAAGCCGCGCGCCAACTACTCCGCGGCCGAGCGAGTTCTATTGATTTGCAGTAAACAGCTTGGCGAGAATAGCTTCGGGATGAAAGGCCCGGTCAGTCCAGGACCGGTGGCGGCAATGGACGGGGGCAGATGGGTTCGCGCCTTAACAGCGATTGTCGGCCTGTAAAGAACCATTAACACCGCGGAGTGGGACCGCACGGCAGGCTCATCTGGGGGTCCGCCGCAGCATGAATCAAGCGGTAGTCGCCCGGTCTGGTGTCGCTGTGAGGAACGGCACACGGCCGAATGCCCTTCGGGAGATGGTTTACCGGGGACCCGGCTTGGGGGACCGGCAGCCTGACAAACTTGGCTAACGGCATTCACGCGATTGCCGGTCCGTCGGGTCGGTCCGGGCTGTCCGGGGGCGAGGGAGGGTGGACGCGGCCCCAGATTACCCGGACTAGGGCGGACGCCAGCCCGCGCGGCGACCGGAGCAGTGCTTTGACCCGCCGTTTCTGGGGGACGAACGTTTCGGGCCGGCCGAAATTCGGGGTGACGTCCGGCCGGGGGAACGGTCGGGCCGGGCAGCGGCGGTAGAACTGGTCGCGCGTTCCCTCGGTCATGAGGATGGCCACAGCCCGGGCCACGTGGCGGGACGGGAAGCCGAGCAGGTCGTGCCAGGCCCGGTCGGCCAGTTCGCCGCCCCGCTTGAGCAGGCGGGAGCGGAGCGGCTCGTCGGCGTGGGCCGCCGCCAGCCGCAGGACGTTGGCCTTGCGGAACTCCTGGGCCGGCCACGTCTCGGTCGGGAACTCGAGCCGCTCCCGGTGGTCGAGGTAGGGCCGTTCGTGATCCACCATCCAGGCGGCGTAGTGCAGCAGGGAGGCCCGGGCGTAGGCGTACATGAACCCGAGTTCGCCGGCCTCGGCCTTGAGGGCGAGGTAGCGGGCCAGTGTGGTCAGGAAGACCGTGTAGGACCACCGCCTCTCGGCGTCGAGCAGGTCGCGCGCCGGCACGTCGTCGGCCGGATGGATACACCGGCGGATCAGTGCCTCGGCCTTGTCGAGGTAAGCCCGGCGGCCGGTCGCCAGCCAGCCGTCCAACAGGGCGTTCACCGAGAAGCCGGCGCCTCGGCCGGGGCCGTGGTAATCGAACTCGCGGGTCGCGGTCGCCAATCCGGTCGGGCCGCTGTCGGCCAGTCCCAGGAGGTTGAGCCGGCCGTCGTCCATGCGGACGACCCAGTCGGCCAGGCCGACGACCGCCGCCCGGGCCTGCGGATCGCCGGTCAGGTAGTGGTAATAGAGCAGTCCGGTCGTGAAGTTGTGCTCACACCCCGGGCCGCCGCCGTACGGTTGGCCGGGGCGGCGGTTGGCGCGCGAGTACGTGCGGTGGGTGCTGGTGGCGGCGTCCCGGTAGTGGTCGGTCATCCAGAACAGGCCGCCGCGGTACGCCGCCCGGTCGTCGTCGGTGTGGTAGATGTCGACGTCAACGACGTGGCGCGCCAGCGGGTCGAACAGGTCCCGCCACCGCCGGTCGCCGGTGCGGGCGTACTGCAGGATCGCCCCGAAGACCGAATCGAACTGGTTGTTGTAGTGCGAGACGACCGGCTTCGCGCCGTCGTAGTAGGCGTTCTCGTGGTCGGCGTAGACGTCGCCGTAGTTCCGCCAGCCGTACTCGTCGATCACCTCCCGGCGGGCGACCAGGCTCCCCGGCCCTTCGACCACCGGACCGAGGTATTCGTCGAACCGGTCCGTGGCGCCGGGCGCGGCCGGAACGAATTCGGGGAACGAGCCGGAGCCGGCGTACCAGTCGGGCGTGGGGCGGGCGTCGGCCGGGCGGTGGGCCCAGTCGAGCACCGCGTCCGGCGTGTCCGGCCCGCCGAAGTGCAGCCAGACGGTGTGCGTCTTTTGCTCGCCCCCTTGCAGCTCAAACAGGTCGGCGAACTGGCCGGGGAAGAGGCGGACGTGAAGCGCCCCCTCGCCGGCCTCGACCGCCTTGGGGAACTGCTGCCAGAACTCCGGAACCGCGGCCGTCACGGCGGCGCCCGGGCCGAGTAGCCGGACGACGGGATTGGCCCGCGCCCCGGACTCGTCGGCCCCGCCGCCGCGGACGCGGTAGCCGGAAAACGAGAGCGGCACCCGGCCGTCCCGGTTGACGTGGTTGCGGCTCTGCCAGTTGGCCCCGCCGCTGGAATCCTGGTAGATCTCGAACCGATCGCCGGCGGCCTCGCGGACCGGGCGGCCCGGCTCCTCCGTCCACCGGACCCGCGGCCCGGCCGGGTCGGCCAGTGCCAGGGTTAGCGACAGGTCGCGGAACAGGACGGAGCCGGGGTCGCCGAGGTCCCACAGGCCGCCGCGGTGCCGGGCCCGCCGCGGGTTGTGCACGGTCAGCCGGAGCCGGGCCAACCCGGTCCCGGCGAAGAAGCACAACCGGGCGACGAACTGGCACGGGCTGTGGCCGGCGAACCGGCCCTCCATGCGGACCGTCACCCGAACCGGGCCGGCGGCCTCCACCTCGGCCCGCTCGACCTCCGCCGCCCGGGCCACACCCTTCGCGTCCGTCAGGGTGAGTCGGCAGCCGGCCGGGGCGAGCACGTCCCGGCCGCCGCAGGCCACCCGCAGCAGCGGCGCCGCTGGCCCCCGGCCGACGCGGACCGCCGCCGCCCCGGTCTCGATAACGACCGCCTCCTGGTCCGAACGGACCTGGCACGCCGGGGCGGGTGACCGACCCTCCCCGGTGCCGGGGCCGAAGCTCCAGACGTGTTGGCCGGCGGTGAGCGGACCGGCGACGAAGTCGAGCAGCACCCAGCGGACGCTGCCGTCCGGCCAGCGGGCCAGAGCCTCGGCCTGAACCGGAACGGCCGCGCCGGCGGCACCGGTCAACGTCCAGCCGGTCGGGTCGGACAGCATCCCGCGGGGTAGCGGCAGGCCGACTGTCATCGGGTGGGCCGAGACGATGCCGGGGGAGTCAATCACGACGGGCACCGTCCCGACGGCGGCGCCCGGCGGCAGGGTCGCGCGCTCCGTCATGCGGGTACGGGCTCCGCAGCGGCCAGGTACCGCTCGCACCACGCGGCGAGGACCAGCAGCGACCACAGGACCGGCCCGTGCCGGCCGACGCCGGCGAGATGTGACCGGTACAGCCCGCGGGCGGTCGGCTGGTCGATCAGGTCCGCGACCCGGGCCCCCGGTGACAGCACCGCCGTCTCGACCACGTCCCGCAACGGGCCGCGGAGCCAGGCGTCCACCGGCATCTCGAACCCCTGCTTCGGCCGGGTGCGGACGACCTCCGGCAGCACGTCGTGGAACGCCTGCTTCATCAGCCACTTCGTCTCGCCGCCGCGGATTTTGAACTCCGACGGGATGCGGGCGGTCAGCTCCAGCAGCTCGTGGTCGAGCAGCGGCGGGCGGACCTCCAGGCCGTGGGCCATGCTCGCCCGGTCCACCTTCACCAGGTAGTCGTCCGGCAGCAGGGTGGCGACGTCGGCGGCGATCATGCCGGCCAGGGCGTCGCCGGGCGGGGCGGTGGCGTAGCCGGCGCAGGCGACCGCCTCCGGCCGGTGGCCGTTCAGCCGGGCGGCCACGTCCGCGGCCAGCAGCCGTCGCCGCTGCGGCGGCCGACACAGCTGGAGCGTGTTGGCGTAGGCCGGGCCGTCGTCCAGCGACAGGTTGGTCAGCAACGTCTTGGCCCGCAGCCGTTTGGGTAGCCAGTCGGCCTTGGGCCAGACGCGGGCCACGGGCCCCAACCCCCGCCGCACCCAGGACGGCAGCGCCCGCCGCAGGGCGGCCTCTTTCAGGTCGTGGGCGTAGCGGGCGTAGCCGCCGAACGCCTCGTCGCCGCCGTCCCCGGACAGAACCGCCTTCACATGCCGGGCCGCCAGCTGGGACACCAGGTAGGTCGGGATGGCGGACGAGTCGGCGAACGGCTCGTCGAAGTGCAGGGTCAGTTCGTCGAGCAGACTGACGGCGTCCGGGGTGACGACGTGCTCGACGTGGCGGGTGCCGTACTTCTCGGCCACGGCCCGGGCGTAGGGCAGTTCGCTCACCTGGGCGTCGCCGAAGCCGATGGCGAAGGTATGGAGCTGGTCCGTGGTCCGTGGTCCGTCGTCCGTGG
>DASXAN010000697.1:0-3028 GCA_036406755.1 Gemmataceae bacterium | reverse complement strand
GCGGGATCGGCTCGGTGCGGGACGGGGGTGCGGCATGGGGCCTCCGGGAACGGGTGAAAGGCGGTCTACTTACCCTGCGTGAATCCCGCCGCGGCGGACGACCGGGGCGGGCCGGGGACTACTCCTTCCGCCGCGGCTTGGGCCTCGTCACGACGATGGGGAACTCGTTCTTACCCGGCTTGACTTCGAACGCCAGCCCGGACGTCTCGTACTTCCCGAACTTGCCGTCGACCAACGGGATCATGCCCTGGGCCACCTCGGACTCGCTCAAGCCGGGCGGCACGACGATCACCTTGTACTGACCGGGCAATGCCCCGTCGCCTTCCTTGGCGCCGCCCCAACTGAACACGCCATTCCGGATCGTCCCTTGTACCGTGACGGGCTTGCCGTCGACCGTGGCGTCCCCGATCACAATCCCCGATTCGACGGGGGTGCCGTCGTCGTAGGTCACGGTCCCGGAGACGGTGTTCCTGCCGGAACTACAGCCGGCGACGAGGGCCATCGCCAACGCGGCGAGATAACACTTCCGCACCATGAGACGCGCCTCGGGTTAGGGGTCGGGTCTACCGCGGGGTACCCGCTTGCGGGGCGCCCGGCCGTTCAGTAGGCATCGCCGGGGACCGGGTTGCCGTCACTGACGTTCGTCAAATAACCCAGGACGGTGCCCGAGATGCCGGTATTCAGGCCGTGAATGCTCCCGTCGGCGAAGGCGAACTCGACGACGCCGGCGTGATAACTGCCGAACTGGTGATTCTTCGCCGTGTCGGGCGCGATCGCCAGCGGCATCGTCGGACCCCCGAACCGGACATACGAGTCCTGCATGCCGCTGCTGTAGGCGACACAGTCCACGGTCGGGTCGAGCAGGAGCGCAATGGGAATGTGCTTCTCGCCGAGCATGATGGAGTTACTCGTACCGTCCGGGATGTCGGTGAGCTTGAGGGCTTTGCTGGCGGCCGCGGGGACGTTGTTGCTGGGGTTGTTCCAAAACGTGAACACGCCGGACGACGGCTTGTTGGTCGTATCGCCCGCACTCGCCACGTAGTCGATCGGTTGCCCGGTAAATGCGCTGCCGGTGTCGATCGGCACCAGGTCACCCGGGGTATGCCGGCTGGGGCAGAGGAAAATGCTGACGACCGCCTGCCGCGCCCCCGTCATAGTGGGGTCGGCCACCGCCTCGTTGTTGAACCCGTCGGTCTGGTTGACACCCGTGATCTTGGTCGAGAACGCCTGGAAAACGTTGTTCTGTTCGATGAACGGGGTCAGCAGCAGGGCCCACGTGTGCCGGTTCTGGCCGCCGCCGGAGCGGAGGTACGGCAGCACCCCCTTGGCGTCGTGGTAGTTGTGCAGGCCCAGGGCGAGCTGCTTGAGGTTGTTCTGGCACTTCGTCCGGGCGGCCGCCTCCCGGACCTTCTGGACGGCCGGCAACAGCAGGCCGATCAGCACCGCGATGATGGCAATGACGACCAAGAGTTCGATGAGCGTGAACCCAGCCGGCCCACGACGACGGGAGGAGAGAGACATGTGACACCCTCACGATCTCGGTACGACGAGTCAGGATTCCGACACCAGGATCGTTCAACCGCGGTCACGACCCGCGGGTCAGCCACACCACCCACGCGCCGCCCCCGGGCGGCTCCAGGTCCACCACCCGGCCGCCGGCCACCGGCTCGCCGGCCGCCTCGCACCGGCCCGTCCGCAGGTTCACCCGGCGGGCCACGAAGCTCCCGGCGTCGGCCGACAGGTCCAGCCGCACCCGCCCGCCGTCGGCCGAGTAGACCAGATAATCCCGGCCCGGGTCCGCCAGCGCCCGCTGGCCGTCGGTCAGGCCGGTCTTCGGCGAAAACGGCCGCAGCCGCGGCACGGCCGCCAGCAGCCGCTCGTCGGTCGTCGCCGGCAGGTTCGGGGCCGACCCGCCGGCCGCCAGCACCGCCCAGCCGTCCGCCTTGTCGATCGAGCACAGGACCGCCTTGTCCGGGTACCGGTCGCGGTACTCGCGGACCATGCGGGCCGCCGCGGCGGGCGAGAAGCTGCGGTCGCCGGCCCACTCCCGCAGGTGCTGCCGCGGCGCCAGGTTCTGCCCGCCCTTCGGGGCGTACAGGCTGCCGCCGCCGGTGTACCACCAGTACCGCAGGTCGATCACCTTCACCGACGGCCCGCGGACCGGGTCGGCCAGGATCGTGTCCTGCACGTCCTTGGTGCAGCTCAAGCCCACGAGCACCGGCTTGCCGGTCTCGGCCTGCCACTCGCGGACCGTGTCGAGCCAGAACTGAACGAACGCCAGCGGCCCGGTGAACTCGCCGCTCGTCAGCTGCACGACGTTGGCGTTGTCAGCGAAGGCGTCGAGGCAGCGGCGGATGTAAGCCCGGTGCAGCTCGCGGCGGACCGGGTGCGTCGGGTCGTAGAACGCCTCGGCCATGAACACCCGCTTCTTGTTCGCGTACGGCGGGGGCTCGGGGAAGCCGGTCGGTTGCAGGCAGTTGGCCGGCCGCCACGGGCAGTCGGCCCAGTGGGCACCGGCCTCCAGCACGTTGTGTTGGAAGTACATCTGGTGGACGAGGACGAGGCCCTTCTGGTCGCACAGGTCGGCGAACCGCTTGAGCCGGGCGAAGTACCACGGGTTGTACTTCGTCAGGTCGTACTTGCTCAGCCCGTCCCAGGCGGTGCCCTGGCCGCTGCGGGCGAACGGCTGCTCGAAGAACGGCGGCCAGACCTCGCCGTCGGGGCGGCGGACCATCTGGTGGTCGTCCCGCCGCCGGTCGTACCAAAGGCCGTAGTGGTACTCGAACACGGCCTTGTGGGCCGCCGCCATCGCATCGGCCAGGTCGTCCAGGTCGTCGGTGGCGCCGCGGCCGGAGCGGCCCGGGGCGAACCGGGTGATCGCGGTGCCGAACTCGCCCCGCCGGCCCGGCACGACGCTGCCGCGCCACCACGACGTGGCCGCCCGCCCGCCGGTCAGGAGCTTGCCGTCGCAGACGAGCCAGCCGTTTTCGAGGGCGATGCGCTTGTCGGCCGGTTGGAGTCCCGCCGT
>DASXAN010000696.1:0-1604 GCA_036406755.1 Gemmataceae bacterium | reverse complement strand
GGAGGAGTACCACGGGCTACCGGGCGACAAGATCCGCGACCTGCGGCTGGGCGGCGTCGAGGTGACGCGGGAGGTGCGGACGCCGCTGCTGGCCTACACCGGCGACACCAGCCCGGCCGGGCTGGACAACTTCCCGCCGCTGTACGAGGCGAAGATTCTCATCACGGAAATGAGCTTCTTCCGGGAGAAGCACCGCCGGGAGAAGATCCACAAGTTTGGCCACATCCACCTGGACGACATCCTGGAGCGGGCCGACCGGTTCAAGAACGAACTCATCATCTGTGGCCACTTCAGCACCCGCTACCACCCGCGGGAGGTCCGGCAAGCCGTGGCGGCCAAGCTCCCGCCGGGCCTGCGGGACCGGGTGCGACTGTGGGTCTGACAAAGAAGGACGCCCACCCTCGGAACCCGAGGGTGGGCGTCGGTCATTCGCCGCGGACGAGCTTGGCGACCCAGCGGACCGCCTCGCGGGCATTGACGTACTCGCCGGTGCCGCAGTAGTCCAAGAGGATCAGCAGCATCCAGACGTCGAGCACGCCGGCCGTGTACGGCAGCTTCTGGCCCCGCCAGTTGCGGACGCGGGCCACCCACGCCGCCAGCCGGTCGGCCCGGCCCTGCCAGGCGTTGTAATTCTCCTCCAGGGCGTCCCGCTTCTGCACAAGCAGACCGAGGTGGTAGTAACGCTTGGCCGTGGCCGCGAGGTCCTGGCGGCCGTTGCCGGGCTTCGGGTCCGGGGCCTTGAGCGCCTTGTCGGCGATCAGGGCCGCCTTGGCGTACCGCCGCTCGAACCGGCCGGCCCGCCACGCGGCGACCGCCCAGGCCGTGCCGAGCAGGGTCAGCACGACGGTGTACAGCAGAACCATGACTCCCCCCTTTCTCCTCCGGGTGCGGTTCGCGTGGGAGAAGTGAGGGGGCGCGATCGAATTGGTTCGCAAGTTTACGCGGCCGGCAGGCACCAGTCGATCGGGTCGCGGCCGGACGCCTCCAGCGCGGCGTTGACGGCCGAGAACGGGCGGGAGCCGAAGAACCCGGACTTTGCCGACAGTGGCGAGGGGTGCGGCGATTTCAGGACCGTGTGCCGCGACGTGTCGATAAGTGGGGTCTTCTTCTGCGCCGGCGCGCCCCAGAGGACGAACACGACCGGGTCGTCTTTCGCGCCGACCGCCTCGATGGCGGCGTCGGTGAACTTCTCCCAACCCTTGCCGCGGTGCGAGTGCGGCTGGTGGGCGCGGACGGTCAGGACCGTGTTCAGCAACAGTACGCCCTGATTGGCCCACGGCTCCAGGTTGCCGTTGGCCGGCTTCGGGCAGCCGACGTCGTCCCGCAGTTCCTTGAAGATGTTCCGCAGCGACGGCGGCGGCGTCACCCCCGGGCGGACGGAGAACGCCAGCCCGTGAGCCTGGCCGTCGTCGTGGTACGGGTCCTGGCCGAGAATGACGACCTTCACCTCGTCGAACGGTGTGAGCTTCAGCGCGTTGAATACGTCCGGCTCGGGCGGGAAGACGGTGTACTCGTCCCGCTCGCGCTCGAGGAACTCGGTGAGCTTGTGGTAGGACGGCTGGCGGAGCTGGTCGCCCAGCACCGGCCGCCAGGAGGCGGGCAGT
>DASXAN010000695.1:0-8880 GCA_036406755.1 Gemmataceae bacterium | reverse complement strand
CCTCGGTCGCAGTCCCGCCGCCGAGTCCAACGACCGATCGGGCTACGTCGCCGAGGGTGTGCCAGCGGTCCGTTTCCCCTTCCGGGATGGTGACATCGAACTGCTCCTCGGCCTCCATCGCGATCTCCACGCGAACAAGGTCCACGTAGGAGAACATCCTGTGACCCTCCGGCGGCCGACCGACCGAGTTCGCCCGCCGCGGCGGCTCGGGGAGCTGCGAACCCGGAATCAATTGCGGCCCCCGCCGCCCGCCGCCGCGCCCGGTCCGGCGGTGCGGCCGAGCCAGTCCCCGAACCGCGTCGGGCCGAGGCGCGGGTGATCGCCCGGGGTGAGGCTTTGGTCGTTCACCGTAAGGCCGTAGTAGAGCGCCCTGGGATCGGTGACGACCGTCCGTGCGTCCCCGGTCGCCTTCAGGAACCGCCGCACGAGCTCGTCTTGCCGGATCGGTTCGGGGCCGGCCAGATCGAACGTGCCGTTCAACGGCTCGGCGAGAGCCACGTCGGCCACGACGGCGGCGACGTCGTCCGCCGCAATGGGCTGCATCAGGGCCGGCGGGACCCGGACCGTCGGCCCTTCGGTCGCCGCCTGGGCGATGCCGCCGACGAACTCGAAGAACTGCGTGGCCCGCACGATCGTGTACGGAATCGGGGACGCCTTGATGAGGTTTTCCTGGGCCATCTTCGCGCGGAAGTAACCGCTCGCGAGCAGCCGGTCGGTGCCGACGACAGACAGCGCGACATGATGGCCGACGCCCGCGGCGGCCTCCGCGGCGAGGAGGTTGCGGCCCGACGTCTCGAAAAACGCCAGGACGGCGCTGTCCTCCCACGAGGGCGCGTTCGCGACGTCGACGACCACCCGGGCGCCGGCGACCGCTTGCGCCAGCCCCTCGCCGGTGACGGTGTTGACGCCCGTTGACGGCGATGCGGCCACCACCTCGTGGCCGCGCCGGCGAAGGTCCGCCACGACCCTTTTCCCGATCAGCCCGCTCCCGCCGATGACGACGATCTTCATGGCTGTCCTCCCACTGCGACCTTCGTCGCCGAACGCCCGGCTAAGGTGCCGGGACCGCCTACAAGGGCGTTGAAGCTCGGAAAACCCGGCTGGCGGCCCCGGTCAGCTTCAGCCGTTGGTAGCTGCTCACCCCGTCGAATAGATCACCTGCGCCACCTTGGCATCCGAGCCAATCCGTGAGTGCTCCTCCCCCTGCTCAGCCTGAAGGCGCTTCCGATACTCCACGGTAATCTCGCGTAATTGGGCAATGTCGCGGTCCCACTTCGGGCCACCGTCAGCATACTCGCCGGTGCGCGGGATCATCGGCTGTCCCAAGATGAGCATGTGCGGGATGCCCGTTTCGTGCAGTGCCTTCCGATACCATCGGTTGAGCGCCATCAACGGCACCACGAACCCGCCATCCTCCAGCGCCTGCTCCAATTGGTCCCGCCGCTCGCCCTGGACGTTCATGGTATCGAAGTAGGCGTAACGGCCCTTGCGGAGCGCCGATGCGTGGACGCTGGCGATCCGGCCCATATCCGGCTGCGGGAACGCCTGGAACGCCTTGACGTTGATGATGAGGTCAAACGCCTCTCGGCGGAACTCAGTGTGGAAGTCGTGCAGCTCGGTGGCGAACGTGCCGGCGGGGTCGGCCGAGCCGAACTTCGCCGTCAGGTGGGCGAACTCGCCCGATTTGGCTCGCTGGAACTCCACGGCCACCGCGGACACGTCGGTTGCAACCACCCGCAACCCCAAGTGGGTGAGGAGACGGGCGAGTGGGGACAGCCCACAGCCCGGCACCCAGACTTCTCGCCACCCGCGTGACTTGAGATCCTCGGCAAGTTCGGGAAGTTGCTCAACCCGGATGCTGCCAGTTTCGTCGTCCCACGGGTCGCGCTTGGGCCGTGCCAGCCGGGATTCATAATACGCATCCCAGCCCGCGCGGTCGTTCCAATCCTCGGGCATCCGTACTTCGGGATTTGTCGGCACCGGATGCCTCCCTCGCCGACCGACCCCGCTCACCTGCCCGGCGGGCGCGGGGAGTTACACATCCGAGAAAACTACCTGCCCGCCGGGTCAGGTGCAGTGCCCGGTTCAGCGTCTTGACGCTCCCACAGGGCCATCGCCTCAGCCGCAAGCGCTGCCCCGCGCTCTGCCGTGTCGGTGAGCGTCACCCGCCCCGGGGCCGGCACCCACCCTTCCCACACGAAGCCGTATTCAGGCACGTGCTCCCGTGTGTGCCGGGAATACGCCAACTGGTACCCGCCCGTCGGCCGCCTCACGACCTCGATGCGGAGCCGTCCGTCCGCGGAGGTCAGCGTGTGGACCACGTCCCCCATCGGTGCGCCTCCCTCGCCGACCGACATGGCTTAGCGGTGGCGGGGCCGGGTGCGCCTCGCGCGGCGAAAAGCCGTCCTGCCCCGCCGTCTGCCGTAGCGCCAGGTTCGGCGCGCCTTGGCTCACGCCACCCACACCCGCCGCTCATGGACCGGAACCAGTCCGAACGGGGTCCAGACGAACCACACCTCGCCCGCGAACCCCGACAGCGGCCCGTCCGCCCACGCCACCTCGGCCGCCACGATGAACGGGGCCGGGCACCACGGCCGGCCGATGCAGCACCACCACTTGCCCCGCGGCGTGAAGTCCGGCCCGTACGCGAACCCCTCGCCCCGGAACGGCACCCCGGTGCGGAACTCGACCGGCTCGGGCTGGCCGCGGAAGTCGCCGCCGGTCGGGTTGCGGTGAGCCGCCCACCAGCGGTTCAGGGCAGCCGGCGCGAACGCCCGGGTGACCGCCCAACAGAGCAGGTACGCCGCCACCAGCACCGCCAGCCGCCGCAGCCACTTGGCCCGCCGGGGCCGCGGGGGCGGCTTCGTAATCGCAACCGGTTCCGCCACCCGGACGCCCTCCGTCGCCGAACGACCCGCTCGGCCGCCGCGGCCGCTCGGCTGACAGTATACCCCGAAGGGCCGTAACGCAGCCCCGGTCGGCTCCGGAGCGGTCCGTTACGCCGCCGGCAACCGGGCATCAGAGCCGACGTCACGAGGTGTCAGCCATGCCAGCACGGCGGCCACGACGAACAACGCGAGCACGTCGCCCCACAGGTGCCCCATGTGGTGATCGCCAAACGACTGCACGGCCATGATCCCGCCGTGCACGACGCTCGACCAGACCGTGAACCAGATGAGGCTCCGGTGTGCGAGGGGGTTGCGGGCCGCGAGGATGAGGAAGACCCCGAGAGTGGCGTAAATGCCGAGGATCATCTCCAGGTAGTCCGACCGTCCTTCGGCGTGCCACCTCCAGCCGGCCGGCCAGACGACGGTGAGCGGCCAGAGGCCGACGAGAAAGGTCAGCCCGAACACCACGAGGGCGACGCGCAGGTATTTGACGCGATCCGCTTCGCTCATTGTCCCCTCCCCGGTGATCCACGGCCGGGTCGGCGGCCGACCCGCGAACACCGCCGACGTACGACTCCCGCTTCGAGTTTTATTGAGGGGAGTCTGTTCGGGCGGCGACACTGAGGCACACCGCCACGTTGGCGGACGCGTGGATCAGCCACGGCCCGATGATCGAGCCGGATCGAATGCGTAGCCAGCCGGCGAACAACGCGCCGCCAAATACGAGCGGGATGACCCACCACATCTCGGGCATGACGAGGAGGACGAGCAGGTGCGGGGCGAGGAAAATGAGCGCCTGCAAGAGGTTCGCCCAACCGCCCGACAGCCGCCGCGCGAGGCTGCCCGCGATCAGGCCCCGGAACAGGAGTTCTTCGGGGAACCCGGTCTGGACGACGCCGTAGAGGAGCGCCATCACGACGGCTTGCCCGCCGAGGCCGAGGCCGGCGAACGCTCGTTGTGGTGACCCTTCCCGGAGGAACGGCGCTAACGGCGGTGGCCAGACGGTCAGGGCCGCGACCGTGGCGAGGGCGGCGATCAGGCTGTAGCCGATGTAACGGGTGTCGCCCAGTTGCAGTCCGGCTCGCCGGGCGATCTCGCCGAAGCTCCGGTTGCGTCGCCACTTCTGGTAAGCGAAGTAGACAAGGAACGGGAGGCCGCCGAGTGCCGTGAGGTTGAGCAGTGCCGAGAGGGCCGCGTTCGCGACTGGCATGGATCCCATCCGTTCACGGGCCGCCCCGCCCCCGCTCGCCGGCCGCGGCGGCTCGGTGAGCCGGGACTATGAACAACCGACCTGCCGCCGCGATCAGGTGCGGCGCCCGGGCCGGCGTGCCTTTACAGCCAGTGCCGCCACGCCCCCACCGCCAGCATCATTAGCCCGAGCAGGCCGAGGACGACGGCGACGGCCAGCCGCAGCTGCCGCACGTCCGAGCGGTCGTGTCGGTACTGGCCGAGTTGGCCGAGGGCCAGGAGCAGGAAGATGCCCGCCCCGGTCACGTACCCCCACTGACCGTCCCACATCGGGTGCGCCCTCCGGGGCCGAACGGCCGGCTCACCCGCCGGGCCGGCGAGGCGGGCAACGAACACTCCCCGGGCGACATGCCGGCCCGGTCGGGTGCGGCCCGTGGTCCGGCACAAGGGTTTCCGCCCGTGCCGACCGCCGAGCGCCCCGGGGTCATTGCGGGGGCACCCAGGCCTTGGCGAGCAGCTTCCGCACCATCGGCTCGAAGGTGGACAGCGGCTCGTTCGGGTAGGCCGGGTCGAAGGACACCTCGTCGTACTTGGCGCAGAACTCGACCGTCCGCTCGTAGGCCGGGTCCCCCTTGAACCGGTCCCGCGCGTTGGGGTCCAGGCCCAGGTGGGCGGCGAAGAAGTACGTCTGGAACAGGCCGTGGCGCTCCAGCAGGAAGTGGTTGTCGCGGCTGATGAACGGCTTGAGGACGGCCGCGATCACCTCGCCGTGGTTGAACGGGCCGAGCGTCTCGCCGACGTCGTGCAGCAGGGCGACGGCCACGTACTCCTCGTCCTTGCCGTCGCGCAGGGCCCGGATCGCCGCCTGGAGGCAGTGGTCGCGGCGGGTGATGTTGTACGCCGTGTCCCGGCCGAGGCCGTCGAGCAGCCCGAGCAGGCGGTCGGGCAGGTCCCGCAGCGTCTGCTCGTGGACCCGCCGGAGGACCCGGAAGTCGTCGTCCGTGCCCTCGTCCATCCGCGTGAAGTGCATCTTCCCGAGGGGCGGCTGCGACATCTTGGGTGACCTCCGGCCGCAAGCGCCCGGCCCGGGCGGCCCGCGACCCCCGACGCCGCGGCCGTGGTCGGGGATCGGCCGCCGCGTTCGCGCCAGCCTACACCCAGCGGCGCACCCCGGCCCGATACCGCTCGTACTCGTCTCCGAAGACCTCTTTCAGCTTGGCCTCTTCAACAGGGATCACGATCCAGTTAACGTACGCCACGGTCAGGGGCAAGAGGACGACCGGCCAGGTCTGGTGCAGGATTCCGGCCTCGCCGAGATACGCCAGCACGAGACCCACGTACATCGGGTTCCGGGTGAAGCGGTACGGGCCCCACGTGACCAACACCGCCGACGCCTTCCCGGGGACGGTGGTAGTGCGTGCCCTGCGGAACGTCAACAGGCCCCAACCCGCGACGGCCGCGCCGACCGCGAACAGCACACCACCCGCGACGCCGATCCCCGGAAGCGCCGCGGGGAGCAGCCCGGGGGGCCACGCAAGCTCCAGGGCAACGCCGACCAGGTAGGTGAGCACGAACACCCACGGAACGGGGACGCACATCAACCGGCGAAGCAGGCCGACCAGGCTCCCCTGTCGCGGTCCGTTCATCTTGCCACGGACTCCCCCGAGCCGGCCGAACGATCCCGCTCGGCAGCGACGGCCGCGCTGAACGGCAGTGAACCTTCAGGTACCGGCATCGCGGCCGCCGTCTGCCGCGGCGCCTGGCCCGGCGCGGCCCTCCTTGGAGGTGGCGGCCGGCCCCCCGGGGTTTCTCGGCCCCTTCGACCGGCGCCAGGGCGGCAGGGACTCCGGCCACACCACGGCCCAAGCGCCGATGGCGATGAGCAGCAGTTCGCCGGCGCGAGCCCACCGCTCCTGGGCGTCGATCTGCCCCCAAAGCCGGACGGCATTGACCAGGAGCAAGCCGAAAACCCCGGCGAAGATCAGCAGCAACAACAGGCGCGGCCGGTCCTCGGAATCGCTCCTCGTCATGGCTCTCGTTCCATCGCCGAACGATCAGCCCACGTGCCGGCGGGCATCGGTGAGCTACGAACTCCCAGACCCTGTCGCGCCCCGCCGGTCACGTGCGGCGCCGTGTTCGGCGGCTGTGGCTCAGGTGTCGTAGTCGCCGCTGGTCCACGGCGGCCAGAAGCACATGACGTTGCCCGGCTCGACGGTCACCGACCAGTCGTCGCCCGCCTCCTCCGGCGGCTGTGGGATGAACCCGAACTCCACCCCGAACATCTCGATCCGGAACGGGGCCACCTTGATCCGCCCGCGCTTCACCGGGCCGAGCGAGGCCAGGAGCGCGTCCCGCCGGGCCAGCCGGGCGGCCTTGTCCATAGTGGCCCGCGGCCCCAAGTCGTCGATGGTGGCCGACACCAGTCGGCCGGCCTTGTCGAAGACGTACAGGGCGATGAACTCCCGGCCGGTGGCGGTCCCGGCCTCGTCGGCCGGGACGAACGGGATGGTCAGGAAGAACTGCCGCCCGTCCGCCAGCCGCCCCACATGCTCGGCGTGGTAGTCGTCGTGGTTGAGCGCGACCGTCTTCGGCGGGCCTTTCGCCATCACCGCGCCCTCCGCTCCGCCGAACGACCCCGCCCAGCAGGCGCGGAGAGCTACGAACGGCAGAATGCCTACCTGCCCCCGCGGGCTGCTGCAGCGCCCGGTCCGGCGGCGCCTTCCTGCGGCCATACCGCAACATCTTGATTCCGCTGCCAATCGTCCTGAGCGGGCAGACTGCACATGACTTTAACCCGGTCCATCAGCTCATGACGACGCAGGCCCTCGAGGACAAGGGCTACGACCGTCTCGCGGTGCTCGACCGGAATCCATTCAATGACTCGTTCATCCCCCACGTTCTCCGCGTGCCTTCCGTACTGCTCTCCCACCTTGTCCCACAGGTCGTCAAAGCCATCCATCTGCTCGCTGGGAACACCCGTGTCGGGGCATTGAAACACCAGGCCGAATCTTCCCAACGCCCCGGATCAGGGGGGGACGGCACCGCCGGAACCTCGGGGAGACGCTTCGCCCATTCAAGCCAAGCCGAGTCATCGACCTGGCATCCACCCTCCCCGATGCTCTTGTCGATCCGGGCTGCCAGTGCGGTGTCACCGCTGCGCAACGCCCGGTCGATGAGCGCGGCTGGCACCAGGGTCCCGACTCGATCGACCGGAGGAACTCTCCACCCGCGAGCGGCCGCGCTGGCGACGAACTCCTCCGGAAGCATGACGCCGTGCCGTTCCACATAATGTGGCAACCCCTCGGGCCAAACCCATTCGCCGTCAGTCATCTCACCGGAACCCAGGATGCTGTAGGTGACACGGCACTCGAAGCGACACGCCGAGAACCCGAGCGCCCCGCTGCACCGATGGCCGCTGCGAAGGTAGGCGACCAGCTGCTCCCGCTCAGCGGATCGCCATCCGGCCCGAACCGCACGGCGGATGTCAGGCCAGGGCGGTTCTTCCTCGGCGTATGGAGATGGGGTCTGCGACCACCGAGGCAAGGGAGCCCAATAGCCAATCAGCTTGAGCGTACGGCGAGGGGCCGGCTGCCTACTCCCTTGCGAAGGCCGTTCGCGAGAAGTGTTCATCCGACCTCCTCCGCCGCCGAACGACCACGCCCACTTGCCGGGGCATTCGTCCGGCCGACTTCAAGCTAGTCGGTGCGACCGCCCCGGTCGGGTGCGGCGATTGGTTCGGCCGGCCCTTGCTCGGTCGGTCCCGCCGGCCGGAACGGGTTGCCGACGATCTCCCGCAGGACGCCACACTGGGCCGCGGCCTCGGCGCGCTCCGCCGCCTTCTTGGCCGCCTCCTGTTCGCCCCGCCGCCCCCCGGCGGCACGGACGGCCAGTGCGGCGGCGCCGCCGGCCCCCTGCCGGGCCATCTTGGCCGCGTGCCCCACCCATCGCGGGTCACCGAAGTCCGGGCCGGCCAGCTGCACGAACGGGATCAGCGGCGGCCAGGTCCGGAACCGGCCGGCGCGGGACTCGGCGAGATACCAGCCGTAGACGGCCGCGGCCCCGCCCCCCGTGTCCTCGCCGGCGGCCTGCCGCTCCCGGAGCTCCACCACCCGCCTCCACCGGTCATCGGTGACGAGCGGCCAGAGCCGGCGGCAGCATGCGCAGGCGAACAGTGCGGCCTGCCGGCGGGTCAGCCGCGGGGCGATATGCCCCAGCAGGGCGTCGGGGTCGTCCGAGGACAGCCACTCCGCTTCGGTCAGCTCGGCGAAGGCTACACCTCCCATGCCGCGGCGAACGGCCGAACTGGTTCTTGGGCGCTGCCCGTGCCCGACGGCTATTCCGGGTCGCCCCCGAACAGGCCGTCGGCCGTGTCCGCCAGCCGCTCGACCGCCTCGCCGTCGGTGTAGTTGGCGTACACCGCCGGATCGGCCCCGCCCGGCTCCCCGTAGTGCAGCAGGATGTTCGCCCCGGTGTCGTCCCCGCCCAGGTGGAACAGGCGGGCCGGGTCGAACCGCGACCGGTCGTCGCCCAAATACACCACGTACTCGGCGTCCACCGGATCGATCAGATGCAGCCGGTTCAGGCAGACCCCGCGCTCGCTCCCGCGGACGTACCCGCCGTCCTGCTGCCGGTACGCCCGCTTGAGGATCGGCGGGAGGGGGACGCCGTGCCGCTGTTCCCACGCGGCGAACTCCGGGTCGCCGACCGGCGGGCCGATGTCCTCGGCCTCCGGGATGCCGAGCGGGTCGGCCCACAGCCAATCACTTTCAGCCATCGCGCCTCCCAGTCGAGCCAGACCTCGCCG
>DASXAN010000694.1:0-3426 GCA_036406755.1 Gemmataceae bacterium | reverse complement strand
CCTTCGCCCCGACCGTCTGCACGATCGCCGCCAGCGGGGCCGGGTCCGGCGGGGCGTCGAGCGTCAGCGGGTACTGCGAGAAGTCCGGGTCGTCCCACTCGAAGTGGCCGTGCCGCCACCGCAGGTTGAGGCTCGGCTGTTCCAGGTCGGCCAGCGGGAACCCCTGCGGCAGCGGCAGCCGCGGGTCCACGCTCACCAGCGTGAACACGCCGCAACTGGCCCCGCTGGCCGCGATGCTCGCCAGCCGCCGGGCCGCGTCCAGGCTGAAGTTCGCCGGGAAGTTCGCCACCACCAGCACCCGGTACGGCTCGGCCACCTCGCCGGCCTGCTCGTTGTACTCCTCGATCGAGGAGTACTGGTTCCGCAGGTACTTCTGAATGACGTTCTCCATGTGCTCGGTCGTGTCGGCCAGCCGCTTCTCGATCTGGGCCGTCTCCGTCCAGATGCGGGCGCCGATGAGCTGCTCGTCGTAGTCGGCCAGGTGCATGAACGCGGCGAAGTTCTCGCCCAGCCCGACCGGGTCGATGATCGTGAAGCGCACCTTGCCGGGCGGCAGGGCGGTGAGGAAGCGCATCATCATCGCCTGCAGCGCCTGCACCGCGGCCCCCCGGGCGGCGCCGGTGGCGTGCAGGAGCGTGGCGCAGCGGTGCGGGAACGGCAGCAGTGCCGGCACGGTGAACCGGTCCGGGTCGATCGGCCGCAATTTCGAATCGGCCGGCTGGCCGCCGGGCAGGGCGGCCACGTCCACGGCCAACTCGCCGAACCGGATGCCGGCCGGGACGCCCGTCGGCGGCTGCCAGCCCCGCCACGCCGGGCCGGACCAGTCCGGGAACAGGCGGTTGTTCTGCGACCAGACGCCGTCGAGGGCATCCCGGGCCGCGGACGTGCCGCGGTGCCAGTCGTCGGCGAGCTTCTGGAACGTCTGCGTGTGCCAGGCTTCGATCTCGGCCCGCTGGCGGCCGGCCCCGTCCGTCAGTTCGGCCTTCTGCTTCTCGTAGCCGCCCTCGATCGCCGTCACCTTGGTTTGATGGTCGGCCTCGACCTTCGCCAGTTCGCGGTCGCGGGCAGCGATGTACTCGGCCGTCAGCTTCGCCAGTTGGTCGTCGGCCGCCTTCACGGTCGTGTCGCGGGATTGGAGCACCTCGGCCAGTTGCTTGCGGTGCGACTTCTCGGCCGTGCGCACCTCACCCCGGTGGGTTTCTTTCGCCTGCTCGACCTCCTGGCGATACCGAGACTCGGCCGCCTCCTCGCCGATGCGGGCCAGCCGCTCGGCCTCCGCCAGGTCGCGGAACAGCGGCTGGCCGATCTTCGTTGCCTGCGACCGGGCGTACGCCTTCAGCGCGAACCGCAGCCCGACGCCGCCGATGATGACAACGGCCGCCGGGATGGCCAGGCTCAGCGCGACCGACCAGTGGGCCAGGAAGTAGGCGGCCACGCCCATGCCGAGCCACGCCACGAAACACCCGATCAGGAAGCGGTCGCCGACGAGCAGCCGCGGGGCGATCAGCCCCTTCAGCCGCCGGACGTGCCGATGGGCGGTGGCGACGTGCTGCTCGATCAGCGGCAGCGGGTCGGCCGGCGGCTCGACTTGCTCGACCGCCCCGGCCCCCGGCGGGACCAGCTTCCACTTCTGGAGTTGGTCCAGCGCCTCCTGCCGCAGCCCCGCGGCGGCCTGCACCTGGGCGGCGTACAGCCGCCGGGCCTGGTCCCGCACGTTCAGCGCCTTCTTCGTCCGCGCCTCCAGCATCGCGTCCTGCGTCCACTTCGCCTCCTGGTACTCCTTCGTCGCCCCCTCCTCAGCGGCCTGGGACCGTTCCAGTGCCTCCTCACGGGCGGTGCCGTGGGCGTTCCGGGCCGCCTTGAGGCCCTCGTCCGCCTTGACGTTGGCCCGGCGGGCGGCCGCCTCGTGCCCCCGGTCGGCGGCGCCGCGGTCGGCGGTGTGCCTCGCCTCCAGCTTCGCCTTCGCCGACTCGAACGCCTTGCGGGCCGCGTCCGAGCGGGCGGCGTACTCCCGGGCCGTGTCGGCCTCAGCCGCGGCCCGGTCGGCGGTGAGACGCCGCAGTTCGCGGAGCAGGTCGCGGACCCGGGCGGACGAGAGGGGGGAGGTCATGGCTGGTCCTGGGTCACTCGCACTCGTGCCGCATCTGGCCGATGACGGCCGCCAGCCGGTCGATCGCCCGGACGGCGGCCGTGACGCAGGGGGCGATCGGCTCGATGTGGCGCTCTTCGTACTCGCGGCCGGCGGCGTCGTCCCACCCGGTGCGGGTGTCCTCCCACCGGACGGTGAGGACCTTCAGGGCGTCGATCAGCTTGCCGCGGCCGGTGGTCAGGGTCATGATCAAATCCCGAATCTCAAATCCCAAAACCCAAGTCTCAAATCTCCGATCCATCGCTCGTCGGAATTTGGGATTTGGTGCTTGGGATTTGAGTTTTCCCGTGCGGGGCGACGGCCACGTACTCCTCCAGTGCCAGCACGAGCCGTTCCAACAGCCCCAGTGCTTTGGGCAGGTCCGCTTCCAGCAGGCCGGCGAGCTGCCGGGCCGAGCCCTCGTACTCGTCGGCCGCCCGCCGCAGGGCCGGCTCCCACCGCCGGCACTTCTCCACCCGGTCGTCGGCGTGCACCAGCCGGGCCTGGGCCCGCTTGAGCGCCTTGATCTCCTGGGTGCAGTCCGGCGGCCGGTCGCCCGGGTGCAGGGTCTGCTTGCGGGTCAGCGCCGCCTTCGCCTCGGTCACCTCGTCCTGGCAGTCGCGGACGGCCCGGGCCCAGAACTGCTTCCGCTCCGCCAGCCAGTCGAACGCCCGGCGGACGTCGAGGGCGACGGCCGTCAGCGCGTCCTGGCCGTCCGCCTTGAACGCGGCCAGGGCGGCGTGGAAGTCGCGGAGCAGGTCCAGGGACGTGACGCGGGCGGGAGGGTGCATCTGGAAATCCCAAATCGCAAGTCCCAAGCACCAAATCCGAAGGGCCTCTCTTTGGGATTTGGGATTTGGTGCTTGGGATTTCACCGTTGCTGTAGGTACTCCTCGACCCGCTCGGCCTTGCGGAGCAGGAACGGGATGTGGACCTCGGACGCGGCCAGGAACTTGTCCACCGCCCGGAGCGTCTCCTCGAACTCCTCGCGGAACTTCTCATGCTCCTGGTCCCGCCACGTGTCGCCCAGGGCGACGAGCTGGCCGTGCAGGACGCTCATCCCGTGATGCAATTCGGCGTTGAACTTCTTGAGCATCTGGGCGAACCGCCGGACTTCTGCCGGATCGACGATCGCTTGGGCCATGACGGCCTTCTCCCGACGAGACGTGGGTGGGCATGGCAGGCACGGACGGACCGGTGTGCCCCATTGTCGCAGGCGGCCCGGCCGGCCGCAAGGGGCGGGCGGGGCGGAAACGAACGGGCGGGCGGCCGTCCCGGCCCCCCCCCCGAGGAACGTC
>DASXAN010000693.1:0-6314 GCA_036406755.1 Gemmataceae bacterium | reverse complement strand
TGGCCGGGTCCAGCCCGTTGATCGACTCGCTGTGCCAGACGACGAGTTGTCGCTTGCCGCCGGCCCCGATCAGGATCGGCGGGCTGTAGCCGATTTCCTCGGTCGAAAGCGCCCGCCAGACCTCCGCGCCGGTGTCCTTGTTGAAGGCCACGACCGCACTGCCGTCGCCGCCCACGAGGCAGTAGAGCAGGTCGCCGTCCAGGAGCGGGCTGGCGGCCCAGCCCCAGACGGGCGGCGGGGCCTTGTATTCCTTGGCCAGGTCCTTGTGCCAGCGGACCGCGCCGGTGGCCGCGTCCAGGCAATAGAGGTCACCCATCGCGCCGAGGGTATAGACCCGTCCCCGGTGGACCAGCGGGGTGACCCGCGGCCCGGTGCGGTAGGCGACGGAGTAGGGGCAGTCGTAGGCGTATTCCCAGATCAGTTTGCCGTCGGCGGCGTCCAGGCAAACCACCCGCTCCTTGCCGAGGCTCTTCCCCTGGACCGTGGGTGCGGCCTTGCCGTCGGGCCCGACGGCCGGTTCGCGGTCCATGACGTAGACCCGGCCGGCCGCGACCGCCGGGCCGCTGTTGCCCGGGCCGAGTGGCGTCCGCCAAACGACCTTCGGGCCGCCGGCCGGGAACCGCTCCAGCAACCCCGTTTCGCGCCAGACCCCGTCGCGGCCCTCCCCGAACCACTGGGGCCAGTCCGCCGCGAGCCCGTGGGCCGGGGTTACCAGGACCGCCGCAGCCGCCACCACCATTCCGAAGAAAGGCAGAACGCCTTGATGAATGCGCGCCATGAACCCCTCCCAAGGCCGCTTGGGGCCTTCCCCTTCACGCCCGGTTCCGTCGCGGGATTTGCATCGGACCTACGGCGGCGGACCGGTTCCGTTTGACACCTGGCGAGGCGGTGCGAGCCGGATGAAGAAGCCAACGAAACGCGCCGGGGCTCAATCCGACCACACGCGAGAAGCAGCGGGTCATGTGGGGCTGATCCGCGAACCCGGTCCCGCTTGCGATCCGGGCCAACGGTTGATCCCCGGCGACGATCAACTCGCCGGCCGCCGTGAGGCGGAGTGATTGGAGGTAGGCGCTGACGGGCCAGCCGTGTCGGCCCCGGAACACGCGGGCGAAATGAATCGGGTGGACGCCCGCCTCCCGGGCCACCCGGCTCAGGCCGATTGACGATCGGAAGTGAGTTCTCAAGAATTCCTCGCCCCGCGATAGCCAGGGCGGGGGTGGCCCGCCTTCGGGGCCGACGTTCGGAAGAACAAGAAGTTCCAGCAGCTCGAGCGCATGTGTTTCCAGGTCGTTCGCGGCACCGCATCCGTCCCGCGCCGTGGCCGCGAGCAACGAAAGGCACGCCAGCCGCGAGTGCACGTCGCGGGCAATGACCCGATAGCCCCCCAGAGCCCTCTCCGTGAGCCCGTAGGCCTCGAGCCAGGCGGACGGCATCTCGAGAGTCAGCCCGACCACCCCACGGGGACCGATGTCATTGGCGTGCGGCTCACTGGTCGGGTGAAAGACCGCGGTGAGCGGCGGCTGGTCGTAATTCTGCCGGCGACTCCGGTCCACCCCCTGGCCGGAAACGAGGATTGAGATGCTCGCTCGCTCGTGGACGTGAAGGCGTTGCGTGCACGCCGGATACGAGGCGAGCGACACCCGAAGGCCAAGCGCCTCACGGACGAGGTGGGGCCGGCCGAGATAAGGAATCGGTCTGGGCTTCACGGCACTGGACCCGAGGGATTCGGGCAGGTCAGACTGTTTGGCCGGTCCCCTCCCATGATAGCGGCCGGTGGGCCGCCGTCTTGAACGAGCGAAACATGGGCGGCGCCGTCAGCCGCGTCGACTCGCGGGCGATCCGGCCGGGCGAGCGGTGCCGGGTCCCGTGCCGGTCAGCACCGACCCGGCGAACATTGCCAAGGTCACGGCCGCAGTCGTCCGCCACCGGCCTCGCGGCCGGCTTCGGCCTACTTCTTGAAATCCCCCGCCCGGATCACGACCAGCTTCTTCGGGTCGACGTGCTTGCGGAACGCGGCCGCGACGTCCGCCGGCGTCAGGGCGAGGATCGCCTTTTCCAGGTCGGCCGTGTGGGCGAACGTGCGGCCGACGTCCAGGTTCGAGACGATCTGGCCGGCGATGGCCGCGTCGCCCGTGCGGCCCACCTTCTGGCCTTCGACGAACGCCCGCTTCGCGTCGGCCAGCTCCTTCTCCGTCGGGCCGTCCTTCAGGAACCGCTCCAGCTCCTCCGCCACCGCGGTCGTGACCTTGGCGATGTTCGCCGGGTTGGTGCTGACCGTCACGGTGAGCGTGGCGACCGGGTCACGGGACGACGCGGCGAACGACGACGTGGCGCCGTAGGACAGGCCCTCCTTCTGGCGGATGCGGTCGCCGAGCCGCGACGCGAGCGTGCTGCCGCCGAAGATGAAGTTGCCGATCCGCAGCGCCGCGTAGTCCGGGTCGTTGTCGGAAACCGGGAACGAGAGGCCCGCCAGGTACTCGGCGTTCGCCTTGTCGGGCGTGTCGATGTCCGCCAGCATGCCCTCGACGTCGCCCTTCACGCGGTGGTCGATCCGCTTCACCGGCACCTTCGACTCCCAGCCGGCGAGCATACCCTTGACGAGCCGGAGCGTCGTCTCCGGGTCGAAATCGCCCACGACACCCAGGTCCGCGTGCGACCCGCCGACCTGCGCCTCGTAGAGCGCCTTGACCTGGTCAAGCGTCACCGCCGCCAGCCGGCCGAGCGACTCTTCGGGCGACGGCACGTACCGCACGTCGCTCGGCGGGTACGGCGACAGCTGGCGGCTGAGCCTGCTGCGGGCGAGGGTGCCCGGCTCCGTGCGGCCGGCGGAGAGCATCGAGACCATCCGGCGCTTGGACGTTTCGAACTCCTCGGCGGGAAACGCCGGCTCGCGGAGAATCTCGCCGAGCAGGTCCAGCGCCTTCGGGAGCGTGTCCCGCTTGGCCTCGACGGCGAAGGTGAGTTGCCCGGCCGCCCCGCCGCCGCCGGCCCCGCCGCGGCCGCCGCGGCCCCCGCGGCCGAAGCCGCCGAAGCCCGGGCTGATGCGGACGCCCAGCGCGTCGAGTTCCTCGCGGAGGGCCTGGCGGTCGTGCTTCTTGGTGCCGGCCATCATCAGCCCGGGGAGCATCCCGGCCGCGGTGGTCTGGCCGTTGAGCGACTCGGGGTTGCCGTAGTGCAGCGTCAGCACCAGCGAAACCGTCGCGCCGCGGTTTTTCTTCGGCAGCAGGCCGGCCTTCAGCCCGCCCTCGTTGAAGACCTTGAGCCGGGCGTCGAGGTTGGCCGGTGACGGGTCGAACGCCTCGCCGGCCTCGCCGGCGGCGCCGCCCGTGTACCCCTTCACCACCGCGTCGATGGCCGGGGCGTTCGGCACGGCCAGCCGCGCCGATTCCTTCGTCGGGACGAACAGCCCGACCGTGCGGTTGGGTTTCTGGAAGTACGCCTTCGCCACGCGGTTCACGTCGTCGGCCGTCACCGCCGCGACCCGGTCGCGCTGGATGAACAGCAGCCGCCAGTCGCCGTGGCTCGACGCCGAGCTGAGCGCCTGCGCCATCGCCTGGCTGTTGGCTTGCAGCATCTCGGCGGTCCGCTTGCTGCGGACCTTGGCCCGGTTCACCTCGTCGGCCGTGAACGGCACCTCGCCGAGGGTTTCGAGCGTGGTCACGAGCACGTCGCGGACGGCGTCGAGCTTCTCCGGCGGGCAGGAGGCCGAGGCGTAGAAGAGCCCGGGGTCGTGGGCGTTTTCCGAATTGGCGAACGCGTTGGTGGCCAGCTTCGATTCGACCAGGGCCTTGTACAGCCGGCCGTTCGGCGCCTGCGAGAGCAGGCCGCCCAGCAGGCTCAGCGGCGCCCAGTCGGCGTGCGCCGCGGCGGGCACGTGGTAGGCCACGCCGACGGACCCGACCGCCCCGACCCGCCGCAACGTCACCGTCCGCTCGCCGTCCTGCGGCGGCTCCTCGGTGTACGTGGCGTCGAGGGACCGCGGCGGCTTCGGGATCGAGCCGAGGTACTTTTCGACGAGGGCGAGGGCCTTGGCCTCGTCGAACTTGCCGGCCACGATGAGCACGACGTTGTCCGGCTGGTAGTACTTCTTGTAAAAGGCCTGCAGGTTCTCGATCGGCACGCGCTCGATGTCGGACCGGTTGCCGATGGTGGACTTGCCATAGTTGTGCCACTCGTAGGCCGCGGCGGAGATGCGCTCGCGGAGGACCGACGTCGGGCTGTTCTCGCCGCGTTCGAACTCGTTGCGGACGACCGTCATCTCCGAGACCAGGTCCTCCCGCTTGACGAAGCTGTTGACGAGGCGGTCGCATTCGAGGGCGATGCCGAACTCGAGGTTCTCGTCCGTGGCCGGCATGGTCTCGAAGTAGTTGGTGCGGTCGTTGTTCGTGGTGCCGTTGAAGTTGGCCCCGTGGTCGCGGAGGGCCTTCGGAACGTTCGCGTGCCGGGGCGTGCCCTTGAAGACCATGTGTTCGAGCAGGTGGGCCATGCCCGATTCGCCGTAGCCCTCGTGCCGGCTGCCGACGAGGACGGTCATGTTGACCGTCACGGTCGGCCGCGAGGCCTCCGGGAACAGCAGCACCCGCGCCCCGTTGCCGAGGCGGTATTCCGTCACCCCTTCGACGGACGCGACTTTGGCCGGCGGCCCCGCCAGGGCGGCCAACCCGCCGACGAGGAGCCAACCCGTTGCCAGGGAATAACGCATGGCCGAACCCTCGCGATGAGCCAATAAGGTCTGGAAACTATCGTACGGGAAGTTGGGCCCGCGAAGCGAGCGGGTGGGGAAGAAACCGCCGGCCGAGCGGCCGCCTGTGTCCGACGCGCCGGCGGCGCTCGACGGCGGCCGGGCGGGTGCGCCCTCCTCAGGATCCCACGGAATTCACTTGTCCGGCGTCGGACCGCCGGCGGGGGCGGCCCAGCGGTTGCCCCAGCCGGCGGACAAGTCGTGCAGGAACGCCCACCACGCCTCGGCCGTGCGGGGGCCTGGGTACGGGTCCGGGCGGACCGGGGCCGGGGCCGTCCAGACGACCTGGAACCGCCCGTCGGCCGAAACCCGCGCGATCCGCGGCGTGCGGTAGCAGTACTGCGTGTCCGGCTCGATCCGCACCTCGCCGCCGGGGCCGGCCAGCCGCTGGTTTAGCAGCGCCCGGCGGACCCTCTTCGGGTCCGTGGTCTGCGCCTCGTTGGCCGCCGCGGCCCACAACTTCACCCCCATGTACGCCGTCTCCATCGGGTCGGTGATGTTGTCCCGCGGGTAGTCCTCCCGGAACCGGCGGACGAACGCCGCGTTCTCCGGCGTGTCCACCGATTCGAAGTACGTCCAGGCCGCGTAGTCCCCGTCCAGCTCGGCCGGGGTCAGGCTCCGCAGCCCCTGCTCGCTGATGCTGAACGACAGGGTCGGGGGGGCGGCCGACGTGACGCCGGCCGCCCGCAGGGCGCGGAAGAAGGCGACGTTGGAGTCGCCGTTGATCGTGTTCAGGATCATGTCGGGCTTGGCCCGCACGACCGCGGCGACGGCGGCCTCGACCTTCGTGCTCCCGAGCGGCACGTAGTCCTCGCCGACGACTTCCCCGCCGGTCCGGGCGAGCCGGTCCCGGATGATGGCGTGGGCGGCCCGCGGGTAGACGTAGTCGGACCCGACCAGGAAGAACCGCTTCTTCTTCAGCGCCGTGGCCGCCCAGTCCAGGGCCGGAAAGATCTGCTGGTTCGGGGCCGCCCCGAGGTAAACGATGCACGGCGAGGTTTCCAGCCCCTCGAACTGCACCGGGTAAACGAGCAGGTGGTCGTGCCGCTCCACGACCCGCTTGACCGCCTTGCGGCTGGCCGAGGTCCAGCAGCCGAAGACGGCACACACCTGATCCTGACTGATGAGCCGCTCCGCCTCCCGGGCGAACGTGGCCTCGTCCGACCGGCCGTCGGTCACCACCGCCATGACCGGCCGGCCGAGCACCCCGCCGGCGTGGTTGACCTCGTCGATGGCGAACTGGACGGCGTCGGCCACCGGGGCCTCGCTGGTCGTCATCGTGCCGGTCAGCGAGTGCAGGACGCCGACCTTGACCGGCTCGCCGGCCGGCGCCGCGGCGGCGGGCGTCTCCGGTCGCTCACGCTCCCGGCTCGCCGCCCAGGGCCGCCAGGCGAACAGGGCCAACCCGATCAGCACGACCGGGGCCAGTCCGGCGACGACCCACGGCACCCGCCGCCGGCCGGCCGGCGGCGACGCCGACGGTGCCGCGACGGGGGCCACCGGCACGAGGCTGCTGTCGCTGGGCAGCTTGATCGGCGCCTGGCCCGACAGGGTGGCGGCGACCGCCTGCAAG
>DASXAN010000692.1:0-2165 GCA_036406755.1 Gemmataceae bacterium | reverse complement strand
GTTACGCACGCCGACCTGCGCCTCTGGGCCGGGTCCGATCCCGTCATTCCGGAACCCCGGCCCGACGACCCGCAGGAGGCCGCCGAACGACTGTTCCTCCGCGAGGCGTTCCGCTCCCCGCCCCGCGACTTCGCCGCCGCCCCCTACACCCTCGCCTGGTTCGAGCAGATCGAACGCCAGCGGTACGCCCGCCACGGCTACTGGATCCCCAAGGTCCTCGAGTTCAAGCGGCACGCCGGCGAGACGCTCCTCGGCCTGGGCGAAGGCATTGGCACCGACTGGCTCCAGTACGCCCGCAACGGCACCCACGTGCTGGCGTGCAGCCCGTCGCAAGAGCAGCTCGGGCTGATCCGCCAGAACTTCGACCTGCGGGGCCAGGCCGGGCGGTTCCTGCACGCCCCGCCGCACGCCCTGCCGCTGGACGCCGCATCCGTCGACGTGGTCTGCGTCCACGGCCTGTTGCACGAACTCGACAAACCGGCGGCCGTGATCGACGAGGTCTACCGGGTGCTACGGCCGGGCGGGAAGGTGATCGTCGTCGCCCCGGCGAAGTACGACGCCCGGTTCTGGCACGACGCCTGCTTCCCCTGGCGGCTGTTGCGCGGCCGGCCGGCGGACGCGGCGAAGGCGACGACCGGCCGGCGGCTGGCGCGGGCGTTCGCCCGGTTCGTCGAGCACCGCGTCTCCAAGCGGCACCTGCGGCGGGCCCACCTGCCGCCGATGTGGCGGGTCTACCCGCTGCCGCTGATGGAGCGGCTGCTCGGGCAGCTGCTCATCCTCAAGGCATTCAAGCCCCTGTCGGCGGCGCTGGCGGCGTCGGTGGCTCTGGCGGCGTAGCCGCGTGCGGCTATGCAAGTAACCGCCCGCATAGCCGCAAGCGGCTAACCGGCCAGATTCCCCTCGGTCCCCGTCCCGTACATTATGTGGGACGAGGGGACCCGCGCCATGCTCGACGCCGTCAAGCGGTTGTGGACGCTCCGCCGCGACGACCGCGCCCTCGCCCGCACCCTCGACCACCTCCGCCACCAGGCCCCCGTCCCCGTCTTCTGGCTGTTCGGCAAGACCCAGAGCGGCAAGACGTCCGTCATCAAGTACCTGACCGGGGCGGCCGAAGCCGAGATCGGCGAGGGGTTCCGCCCCTGCACCCGCACGTCGCGGGTGTACCAGTTTCCCGAACCCGACGCCCCGCTCGTCTCGTTCCTCGACACCCGCGGTCTGGACGAGCCCGGCTACGACGCCGCCGAGGACATCGCCGCCTTCAACGACCGGGCCCACCTCGTCCTCGTGACGGTCCGGCTGCTCGACCACGCCCTGGAGAACCTGCTCGCCCAGCTGAAGAAGGTGCGGGCCGCCCGCCCCGGCCGGCCGGTCGTCCTGGCCGTCACGACGCTGCACGAGGCGTACCCGCAGCAACAGCACCCCGCCGAGTTGCCCGAAGCGGCGCGCCGCTCGCTGGAGGAACAGGAACGGCGGTTCGCCGGGCTGGTCGATGCCGTCGTGCCGATCGACCTGACGAAAACCGAGGAAGGCTTCACCGATCCGAACTACGGCGGCGAGCGGTTGAAGCAGTTGCTGCTCGACCACCTGCCGGAGGCGTATCGGCAGACGCTGCTGGCGCTCGACCGGGCTACGCACGAGTTCCGGGACCGGTACGAGCGGGAGGCGTTGCCGGTCATCCTCGGCTACAGCGGGCTGGCGGCGACGGCCGGGGCGGTGCCGATCCCGTGGCTGGACCTGCTCATCCTGCCGGGGATCAAGTCGCAGATGGTCGCGCACCTGGCCCGGCGGTCGGGGCGGCCGCTGGACGGCCGGCGGTTCGCCGAGCTGGCGTCGGCGCTGGGCCTGGGCCTGCTCGCCCGGCAGGCGCTGCGGGAAGTGGTGAAGCTGGTGCCGTACGTCGGATCGGTGGCCGGGGCCGCCCTGGCCGCCGGCTCGACGTACGCGCTGGGTCAGGCGTACTTGTACTACGAGCGCTCGACCCGCCAGGGCCACGTCCCGGACGCGGCCGAACTGCGGCGGGTGTATCAGGAGCAACTGTCGAAGGCCGAACAAATGTGGAAGCGACCTCCCGGTTAGCCGCGACGCGAAGGCTTTGCGGAGCGGAGCGCGCTTTGACAACCCCGCGCTCCGCTCCGCGTCGCGGCTAACCGGGTCGTGAGAGCATC
>DASXAN010000691.1:0-4542 GCA_036406755.1 Gemmataceae bacterium | reverse complement strand
TCGCACAAATTTCTAGCATCCCTGGGTCGAACCGGACTGGCGTGAGGCCGAGTCGCGATTTTCCAGGGCGGACCGGGCCGGGCCGCCGGGCGGGCCGGTCACGGCCCGTCGGCCTCCGCCGCCCCGGTCCGGGTCCACAGGGCGGGCAGGACGGGGTCGGCGTCGTACGTCAGGAACCGGACCGACCCGTCGCAGAACAGGACGTGCGCCCCGCCCGGGTGGAAGCTCCAGAAGTGGGCCTGGGCGCACCCGTCCAGCACCGACCCCGCCCGCAGCCCGACCCGGTCCGGCGGGCAGGCGCCGCCCCCCAGGACCCGAGTGAACCCGTGTTCCCGGGCGCCCAACACGACATCCCCGGTCCCCCCGTACCGGCGGCGGTCCCGGTCCTGGTCGGCGTCGTAGCCGGCCCCGGCGAACCACCACCCGAACCGCAGGTCGATGTGCGGCGGCCGCTCGCCGACCGCGGCCACGTTCGCCAGCCCGGCCGTCAGGTCCACCAGCTGCACCCGCGAGTCGTAGTAGAGCACGCCGTCGAACGTGGCCGGCGGCGAGCCGTCCCCGCCGTGCCCGCCGCGGCTGCCGCTCACCCCCAGGTAGCTGGTGAAGGCCACGTCCCCGTTGACCCCGACCCGGCGGCGGGCCTGGTCGGCGGGCAGGACGGCCTCCCGCGGGTCGGCCGGGCAGGCGTAGGTCAGGATCGGCTGGCCGAGCACCGGGTTGGCCGGGGTGCTCTCGTCGGGCGAGCCCCACGGCCACCAGTACCCCCCGGCGGTGGAGTCGCCGCCCCGCCGGGCCCAGGCGTCCGCCGTCCGGTACGTCGCCTCCTGGCCGATGCCCGGCAGGATCTCGGCCATCCAGCTCCACCAGGCGTGATACCCGCCCGGCGGGCGGTTGATGCCCAGCCCCGGGTGGTAGCGGTCGACGCCGGGCGGCAGGTGGCCGTGGGCGTCGTGGTAGGCGTGCAGGGCCAGCCCGATCTGCTTGAGGTTGTCCCGGCAGGCGGCCCGGGCCGACGCCTCCCGCAGCCGCTGGACGGCCGGCAGGACCAGGCCGACGAGCACGGCGAGGATGGCGACGACCAGGAGATGCTCGGTGAGGGTGTACCCCGGCCGGTGGCGGACCATGCACGGTTCCTGTGCGGGGCCGGCGGCGCGAGTCCCCGGCCGGCCCTCCCTGTACATTCATCGCGGATCGGCGGCCGGATTGCAAGCGGTGACGGGGAATTTTTCCGCGGCGGAGGTGGTTGGGGCGAGCCGCCGGGGGAGGCGGTCGCCCCGGCCGGCATTGCGGGTGCGTGGTGCCCGCGGCCGGCCGGGGCCGCCCCACCTTCACAATTACCGCACGGCCCCGGCGGCCGGCAAGGCGATTCGAGTCACCGGCCGGGCGGCAGGGCGGCGGTCATCTGCTTCTCCAGCCCGGCGTTGGCGTGGGCCTGCTGCAAGAGCGGGGCGGCGGCCTGGAGGTCGGCGTCGTGGTACCCGGCCCGGACGAGGTACATGCGGGCCAGGGCGGCCGGGTCGGGCGGGGCGGCAGCCGCGGCCCGCGCGCGGCGGTCGCGGTCGTAGTCGGCCAGCTCCCGCAGCCGCGTCTGGTCCGGGGCCACGCCCCAGCCGGTGTCGCGGCCGATGCCGGTGTCGATCGGCGGCGGCCGGTCCGGGGCGCGGACGGCGGCCGGCGTCAGCGCCTCCCGCTCCGACACCAGCTTGCCCAGCTCCGTGCACAAGACGGCCGCCAGCTGGCCGTCGGTGGCGCACTGCCGGACCAGCCCCTCGGTGACGAAGATGTCGCTGGTGCCGCGGTGGAAGATTTCCGGCTGCGGGGCGCCGATGGTGTGGAACAAGAGCGACCGGGTGGTGACGCCGGCCTGCGGGTTGGCGGCGGTGATGGCCCGGCCGACGGCGTCCACGCGGGCGGCGGCCTCGGTGGAGGCCGGGGCGGTGGCGACCGGCGGGGTGGCGAGTTCGGGCCGGCGGAAGGCGGTGTCGGTGCCCGGCCCGTCGGGGCCGAAGCAACCGGCGGCGGCGAGGCAGACCGGGGCGATCCGGCAGGCGCGGCGCATGACATCCCCTCCTCGGCGGCCGGCTATACCGCCGGCTGGGAAGCGTGTCCAGCCCGGCCGGCCGCCGCTGACGCGGGTGCGGCAGCCGTGGTATGCTGACAGCCGCCCGCGGAGGTGTGACCGATGACGCCGACCGTGACCACGCCCGACCCGGCCGTCTTCCCCGAGGACGTCCGCCGCTTCGCCGCCGAGCGGGGCGTGACCGCATACCTGGTGCCGCTGTACGAGCTGACGCGGCGGTGCTTCCCCGGGGCGGAGATCGCCGTCACGCAGCAGAACGACTACGAGATCCCGGACCTCGGTTGGATCGTGTACGAGGTGGCCGTCTACGACACCTGGGACGACGAGCCGCGCCGCGCCGCCCACCGCCTGTGGATCGAAGAACTCGTGCGGACTGTCCCGCCGGACGCACGCGAGCCTTTTGTCGTGGGGATGCGATGAACGGCCGGGATTTCCTCGCGACGACTCGGCACTTGGCCGGTCGCGGCACCGAAGCGGACTGGCGCTCGGCCGTCAGCCGGGCCTACTACGCCGCGTTCCATGTCACCCGGGATCTGCTGGCATCCCGGCGCTTCCGAACACCGCAGGCTGACCGTGCCCACAACTATCTGTACGTCCGCCTGAACAATTGCGGCGAGCCGGCCGTGCAACAGGCGGCCAACCAACTGAAAACACTGCGCAACCGCCGGAATATGGCCGATTATGAGATGGGCCGGACGGTTCCAGTCAAGGCGGCGACCGACTCCATCGCCGAAGCGGAATCGATCATCCGCACCCTCGACGCCCTCACGCCGGCCGAACTGACGCAAATCACCACCGCCATGAAGGCCTACGAACAGGCCGTCGGCGACGTCACTTGGCAGCCGTAGCCACGCCGCCGGCCGGCGGATCGGTTAAACTATCCGGCGATGACCGACGTCACCCGGATCCTGACCGCCATCGAGGCCGGCCACCCGCAGGCGGCCGACGACCTGCTGCCGCTCGTCTACGACGAGCTGCGGCGGCTGGCGGCCCGGAAGATGGCCCACGAGACGCCCGGCCAGACGCTCGACGCCACCGCCCTGGTCCACGAGGCGTACCTGCGGCTGGTGGACGCCGAGGCCGCCCGGCAGTGGAACAGCCGCTGGCACTTCTTCGCCGCCGCGGCCGAGGCCATGCGGCGGATCCTCATCGAGCGGTCGCGGCACAAACACACCCTCAAGGCCGGCGGCGGTCTGCGGCGGCAGGAGTTGTCCGCCGACGACGAGCCGACCGTGGCCGGCCCGGACATCGACCTGCTGGCCCTGGCCGAGGCGCTGGACCGGCTCGACCGGCGGGACCACCGCGCCGCCGAGCTGGTCAAGCTCCGCTTCTTCGCCGGCCTGACGATCGACCAGGCCGCCCAGGCGCTCGGCGTCTCCACGTCCACGGCCGAGAACGACTGGGCCTACGCCCGCTGCTGGCTCCGCCTCGACGTCGAGGGCGGCGACGGCGGCGGGCGGCCCTGACAAATCCCAAAAAAACTCGGCCGTCCGTTGGGGAACCCGCCCACGGATTTCGCATTTCCGGGTGGAGGCCCGCCGGGCGGGCCGCCGCCCCCGCGAGTGTCGCGCCGTTTGACCGGGAGACCATCCATGGCCATCTACCTCCGTTTCGACGACCGCAGGTATGCCGGCGGGTCCAAGTACCGGCCGAGCGAAGGCTGGATCGACGTGAGGTCGTACAGTTGGGGCGACCCGGTCGATCCCCGTCCCACCGACGGCCCCGGCGCCAGTCGAAGCCAACCGGACGACGACGACGGGGCCGACGGGTCTTCGATCCAGGTCACGATCGCCGACGATCGGGTGCTCCCCTTGCTCTTCCAAGCCTTCAGCACGGGGCAGCAAGTCGGCGACGCCGTGGTCGAGATTCCGTACGAGAGCGCGCCCCCCCGGCCACTGCTCGGACCCGCCGAAGTGCGCTGGAAGCGGTTGTTTCTCTCGGACGTGACGATCACGGCCTATGCGAGCCGCCGGTTCGGCAACGTCTCCCTGGCCGATCTCGAACTGAGTTACCAGACGGCGGCCGTCACCCCGGGTTGAGCGACCGGGGCGACGTGGCCCGGCGCGGACGGGAGCGGGGGCCCAACCCCGCGGAGGCACTGATGGCCACCACCGCTTTGCAGGCCGCCCGGCCGCTGGCCGTGACCACCGCCCTGGACAAGGGCGGGGGCCCGCCGAAGTTCCTCGCCCGCCGGTTCCAGGCGGACGAGGCCGTCTCCCAACTGTTCCGCGCCGCCGTGGACGTGGCCGCCGACAAGCGGCTCGAATTCACCTTCGACCAGCTGCTCGGCACGCCCGTGCTGGTCGCCCTGACCGCCTCGGGGAAGGCCGGCACCCGCCACTTCCACGGCGTCTGCCGCCGCGTCAGCCAGGCCGGCGGCGACGCCGACCACAACCACCTCCGCCTCGACCTCGTCCCGCAAGCGTGGTTGCTGACGAAGAAGGCCCAGAGCCGCATTTTCC
>DASXAN010000690.1:0-5678 GCA_036406755.1 Gemmataceae bacterium | reverse complement strand
CGTCCTTCGTTCCGCCGTGCGCAGTCGTCCGGGCAAAGCTCGGTGCGGCAGGCGTATCCGGCGGGGCGGCAGACGGCCGGGGTACCACTTCATTCGGTCGTTCGATCGCCTCAACGGCGGAGCGGGGTCCGTCTCTCCGTGACTCACCGACCGCGGTGGCCCGTTCGCGGCACCCGGATCGGCGAGCCGCGCGGCACCCCGCCGCGGAGGGTTTCATCATGGCGCGTCCTTCCTCTCCCGGGCGTCGGCCGGCGTTCACGCTCATCGAACTCCTGGTCGTCATCGCCATCATCGCCATCCTCATCGGTCTCTTACTGCCGGCCGTCCAGAAGGTCCGCGAGGCGGCCAACCGGAGCAAGTGCCAGAACAACATGAAACAGATGGCCTTGGCGGTCCACAACCTGCACGACTCGGCCGGCAGCCTGCCGCCGACGGTCGGCATCTGGCCGGACGTCAAGGCGGTGACGGCCGGCACCGTGGTCAACTACGGCCCGGTGCACTTCTACCTGCTCCCGTACATCGAGCTTCAGAGCGTCTGGGACGCGTCCGCCGCCCCGCTGACGGTCAACGGCGTGTCCGTCACGACCCACGTGTCGAACAACAACGGCGTGCAAAAGACGGTCATCAAGACCTACATCTGCCCGTCGGACCCGAGTTACATCCCGAACGCGGCGAACAACGCCTTCGCCTTCGCCGGCTACGCCGCCAACGCCCTGGCCTTCAGCAAGCAGACCTACAACGGGGCCGGGACCGGCGACTACATGAACTGCTACGTCAGCGGGCCGGACCCGACGAAGGTGGACATCATCGACGAAACGTACAGCCTCTGCATCGGCAACAAGCACATCCCGGCCGACTTCCCGGACGGCACGTCCAACACGATCCTGTTCGCGGAGAAGTACGCCCGCTGCGGCCCGCCCACGTCGCAGAACCCGACCGACGAGGGGTTCACCGGCAGCACCCAGTGGGCCAACCGGTTCTCCGTCTACAGCGCCCCCTGGATCGGCTACTTCGCGAACCCGAACACGTCCCCGCCGAACCTGTCCCCGGTCAACTACGGGGTCAACGGCTACTTCCAGCAAAACCCCGACCCGTGGAACACGACGGCGTGCATCGCGACGGTGGCCGCCACCGCCCACCCGGGCGGTATCCAGGTGGCCTTGGGCGACGGCAGCGTCCGCACCTGCGCCCGCGGGATGAGCCCGCAGACGTGGTGGAAGGGTCTGGTGCCCGACGACGGCAACGCCCCTGCGGCGGACTGGTGACAGCGGGGAGGTGGCACCATGACAGCGCACCGATTCTGCCGCGCCGCCCTGCTGGTCCTGGCCGCGACCGCGGCCGGCGGGTGTTCCGCCAAGCCGTACCAGGACCAGCGGCCCAAGCTGGTTCCCGTCCGCGGCGTCGTCAAGTACAACGGCAAGCCGCTGGACGGCGCCCGCGTGACCTTCACCAACACCGCGGCCGGCATCTCCGCCTACGCCCTGACGGACGCAGGCGGGAAGTTCACCCTGACCACGTTCGAGCCGGGGGACGGCGCCGCCCCGGGCCACTACCAGATCGCCGTCACCAAGGCGCAGGACGTCGGCCACCCGACGGAGAAGACCGCGCCGCCGGTCTTCCGGTCGGGCGGCGCCCCGCACCCGCGGTGGCTCATTCCCCAAAAGTACGGCAACCTGGCGACATCGAACCTGTCCGCGGACGTGGGCGAGTCCGGCAACGACGACATCGTCGTCGAGCTCCGCGGCTCGACGTGACGGCACCGGGATCCGGGTCACACTCCACCCCCGCCGTCCGGCCGGCCCAGCAGCAGCCGGTCCAGGTCCAGTTGGTCCGCCGCCCGCCACGCCGCCTCGTCCCCGATCGGCAGCCAGACCCGGGCCGGCACGGCGTAGAACGGCTGCCGGGCGGCCACCGCCGACACCGCGTCGGTGATCTCGTACTCGCCCCGCGGCGACAGCGGCAACTCCACGTCCAGGGCCGGCCGCGGGAACAGGTAGGCCCCGATGTTGGCCAGTTGGCGGCCGGTCATGTCCGGTTTCTCCACCAGCCGCTCCAGCGTCCCGTCCGGGCGGGTGAAGACGATGCCGAACTTCCGCGGCTCGTCCACCTCGCGGACGAGCAGCCCGGCCGGCTTCGCCCCCAGGGCCGCGAGGTCGGCGGCGGCGTACAGGTCGTCGCCGTTGAGCACCAGGACGCGATCGGCGGTCACCTGGCCGCGGCAGGACCGGAAGGCGTCGCCGGTGCCCCGCGGCGTCTGCTGGTGGACCGTCACCCAGTTCGGCTGATGTCGCTGCGACCGCAGGAACGCCTCGACCTGTTCGGCCAGGTAGTGCGTGACGACGACGACCCGCTCGACGCCCGGCGGCAGCGCGGCCAGGGTCCAGTCGAGGATCGGCCGGCCGCGGACGGGCAGCAGCGGCTTCGGCGTCGTCAGGGTGTGCGGCCGCAGGCGGGTGCCGAGGCCGGCGGCGAGGATGATGGCGTCCACGGGTGGGTCGCTCCGGCTGGGGGTCTGGGCGGGGTGTAGGGCCGCGGGGTTTTATGCTACGGACTAGGGGTCGCGGACTCCGGACGAAGTTGCGGAAATGGGTGAAGGCGCCGCCGCGGCCGGGACGAATGAAAGTGACGGCACGGCCGCGCGACTTTGGCGGGCCGGCCGCGGCCGGGCCACGGAACGCGCCCGGCGGTTGACCCGCACTGACGGGGAGGGAATCCCAATGCGTCGGCTTGCTATCCTCCTGGCGTGCGCGGGGGTGCTCCCCGCCGTCGGGTGCTATCACACGGGCGGGAAGTGCGACTGCTACCCGCCGGTCCAGCCGTGCTGCATCTACGGCCTGTACCCGCCGGCCTACGGCTGGCCGGTCACGCCGCCGCCGCCGACCCCGGCGGTTGTCGCCCCGACCACGACCCAGGCCGGGGCCGAGGTGCCGGCCGACCCCACCCCGCACACGCCGATGAAGGAACAGATCGGCCTGCCGCGGGAACTGTAACCCCGCTCCGCGGGGAAATCCCAAATCCCAAGTTCCAAATCCCAAGTAGCCTTTGGGGTTTGGTGCTTGGGATTTGGGGTTTACCGGCGTCAGCCGGTCTGCCGGTGCCGCCGCTTCTTCCGCGGCGGTTGCGGCACCACCTCCGGCGGCGGCGGGACCAGCGCCGGCAGCGGCCGGCGGGCGGCGGCCGCCGCGGCCAACTCCAAAAACCGCTCCTGACTGCGCACGGCCGGCTCGTCCGGCCTCCGCTCCACCCGCCGGTAGCTGCCGTCCGGCAACAGCACCCGGGCCTTGACGTTATCCGCCAGGCTCGTCGCCAGCACCTCGTCGATCAGCCGCTGCTTCAGGTCCGGCTGCTCCACCGGCCAGATCACCTCCACCCGCCGGCTCAGGTTGCGGTCCATCCAGTCGGCCGACCCGATGTACACCTGCGGGTCGCCGCCGTTGCCGAAGTAGAACACCCGGCTGTGCTCCAGGAACCGGTCCACGATCGACGTCACCCGGATGTTCTCGCTCACCCCGGGGACGCCCGGCCGCAACGCGCAGATGCCGCGGCAGACGATGTCGATCTTCACCCCGGCCTGGCTGGCCCGGTACAGCGCCTGGATGACGGTCGGCTCCAAGAGGCCGTTGAGCTTGGCGATCACCCGCCCGGCGACCCGCTGCGCGGGTGCCCCGCCGGCCCGCTGCAGCTCCGCCTCCCGGTCGATCCGCTCGACGAAGAACGTCTGCATCCGGCTGGGGGCGACGACCAGTTTCCGCCACGGCGGCAGCTCGCAGTACCCGGTCAGGTAGTTGAACAATGCCGACGCGTCCTCGGCGAAGTCCGGGTTGCTCGTGAAGAACCCCAGGTCGGTGTACACCCGGGCCGTCTGCGGGTTGTAGTTGCCGGTCGAGAGGTGGACGTACCGGCGGAGGCCGTCCTCCTCCTTGCGGACGACCAGGGCGATCTTGCAGTGCGTCTTGAGCCCGACGAACCCGAAGACGACGTGGACGCCGGCCTTCTCGAGCTCGCGCGCCCAGAGGATGTTCCGCTCCTCGTCCAGCCGGGCCTTCAGCTCGATGACGGCCGTCACCTGTTTACCGTTGTCGGCCGCCCGCTGGAGGGCCCGGACGATCGGCGAGTCGCTGGAGGTGCGGTAGAGCGTTTGCTTGATGGCCAGCACCTTCTCGTCGGCCGCCGCCGCCTCGATGAACTCGACCACCGGCAGGAACGACTCGTACGGGTGGTGGACGAGGAGGTCCTTCGACCGGATGGCCAGCCACGGGGCCGGGGCGTTGACGAACTCCGGCACCGGCTGGGGCACGAATTGCCGGTCCCGCAGGTGCGGATAGCCGGGCAGGGCGTACACCTGGAAGAACCCGGTCGGGTCGAGCATCCCGGGCGTCGGGTAGACGTCGATCGGCTCCAGGTCCAGGGAGGTCATCAGGAACTGCTCGACCTCGGCCGGGGCGTCGGCCTCGATCTCCAGCCGGACGGCGGCCCCGCGGCGGCGCTTCCGCACCTCCTCCTCGATCGTCTTGAGCAGGTCCTCGACCTCGTCGTCCTCGATCTCGTACTCGCTGTCCCGGGTGACGCGGAAAACGATGTTCCGCTCGATCGTCATGCCGGGGAACAGCTCGGCCAGGTGCAGGCGGATGACGGCTTCGAGCGGGGTGAAGACGTGGCCCTTCTCGCTGGGCAGCTGCACGAACCGGGGCAGGACGGCCGGCACCTGGACGACGGCCACCAGCCGCTCGTCGTCCCGCGGCCGCTTGAGCAACACGGCCAGGTTGAGCGACTTGTTGAGCAGGTGCGGGAACGGGTGGCCGGGGTCCACGGCCAACGGCGTCAGGACGGGGAACACCTCGCGGTGGAACACGTCGGTGATGAACTTGCGGTCGGCGTCGGTCAGGTCCTTGACGCCGCGGAAGACGATCCCCTCCCGCTCCAGGGCCGGCAGCACGTCGGTGAGCAAGCCGCGGTACTGCTCGGCGACGAGCTGGCGGACGACGGTGCTGATGCGTTCGAGTTGCTCCCTGGGCGGCAGGCGTTCGGCCCCGGACCCGCGGATGATGCCGGCGGACACCTTCTGCTGCAACCCGCCGACCCGGACCATGAAGAACTCGTCCAGGTTGGAGCTGAAGATGGCGAGGAACTTGAGCCGTTCCAGCAGCGGGACCTTCGGGTCCTGGCCTTCCTCGAGGACGCGGCGGTTGAACTCCAGCCAGCTCAGTTCGCGGTTGGTGTACAGGGACGGGTCGTCGAGCGGGATGGGCGGAACGGCCGGCGGGGTCCCGGGGGTGTCGGTCCCGGGCGTGCCATTCGTCCCGGCCGCGTGGGTGGCGGTGGCCTGCATGCGAGCCTCCTGGGCAGGGCTGGTCATTGTACCGCGCCGGCAGGGGCTGACAGGGGTGGCCGGGCGGGTGCGAGTCGGGCCGCCGCCGGCAGGGTACCATCTTTTTGCGGGGCGGACAAAGGCCGGCGGTTGCCGCCAATTCGGCAGGCGGGCGAACAACATCTTTTTCTGGCGCGTCAAAATGGGACATTCTGCGACACGCCGCCGGCGGATCGTCAGGGCGGTCCAGAGCAGTGCGGACGCGAGGGGAAGGGGTGTGTGATGCGACATTCGTGATTCCAGCCGGATGTAACTCTTTTCGGAGCAATAGATTGATGCCGGATTGGGTCGGAACCGGCGCGGTCCCTGG
>DASXAN010000689.1:0-15132 GCA_036406755.1 Gemmataceae bacterium | reverse complement strand
TACGCCGGGCCGCCGACCGTCGCGGACTTCGACGGCGACGGCCGGCCGGAGGTGGCGGTCCCGGTGACCAACAATGTGTACGCGAGCGCGGCGGGGAGTTTCGCCGACCCGGAGCGGGTCACCCTGTACGTCCTGGGGGCGGACGGCGCCGAGGTCTGGCACAAGGGCCTGACGCCGACGGGTGCGGGGAATCCGTACATCCCGCCGCCGACCGCCTTCGACTTCGACGGCGACGGGGCGGTCGAGCTGGTCGTCCAGGACCAGCAGTACCTGTACGTCCTGGACGGCCGCACCGGGGCGACGCGGTTCCAGTTCGCGGTCGGTAACGAGGCGAACGTGATCACGAGCATGGCCCCGGTGGTCGCCGACGTGGACAACGACGGCGCGGCCGAGGTCGTCACCTTCGCCACGCAGAGTTTCGGCGTCGGCTCGCCGCCGCGGCAGGGGATCGTCGTGATCGGCGACGCCAACGACAACTGGGTCCACGCCCGCCGCAACTGGAACCAGTGGCTCTACAACCCCGCCTTCACCGACGAAAACGGCTCCGTCCCCGTGCACGCCCGCAACGGCTGGGAGGTGCAGAACGGCGTCCGCACCCAGGTCCCGATCGAGGGCGTGGACCGGTTCGCCGCCCCGGACCTGTCGGTGTCGCGGGTGACGGTCGACGGCAGCAACTGCCCGGCCAGCGCCGGCGTCATCGCCCGAATCGGCAACGGCGGCAGCCTCCAGGCCGGGGCGGGCATCCGGGTGGCCTTCTACCTGGGCGACCCGGCCGCCGGAGGCACGCTCCTGGGCGTCCGCACCACCAGCCGCCCGCTCTTCCCCGGCGAGTTCGAGGACGTGCGGTTCGACTGGGCCGCGCCGACGGTGGGGCCGATCTACGTCACGGCCAACGACCCGCCGCCGGCCGCCCGGGTCGCGTCGGCCAACCTGGCCCTGCTGCCGGACGCCTGGGCCCGGTCGAGCGGCTTCCTCGGCGACTCGACCGTCCCGATGAACCGCAACGCCTACCTGGGCATCGACGGCAACGGCAATACCCAGTGGACGCCGGCCGGCGGCACCGACACCGACCCGGGGCCGCACTTCTTCGAGGTCCGTTTCCCGTTCCCGGTTGAGGTCACCGGCGTCGCCGTGCAGAACCAGGGGGGCGGGGCGACCGGCCTGCTGGGGTCGGCGACGCTCACCTTCTCCAACGGCTACGCGACGACGATCGACCTCGGCACCACCGGCGCCGGGTCCGTCACCGTCCCCGAGCAAACCGGCATCACCTGGGTCAAGCTGACGGCGAGTTCCGTCGCGGCCGGCGGCCCGGGCCTGTCGGAGTTCGTCGTGGCCGGCTCGTACGTACCGCCGTCGTTCCTGACCAACGAGGGCGTCGGCAAGCGGGGCAACAACGTGGCCGCCGCCGGGTTCATCGGCGTGCCGTGCGACCCGGCCGCCGACTTCACCCCAACCGTCTTCGCCGGCGCCGACCGGGTGATCGCCGAGGGCGGCACCCTCGCCCTGTCGCCGGCGATGTTCACCGACCCGGGCCTGCTGGCCGCGCACGCCGCGACCATCGACTGGGGCGACGGGTCGCCCGTCGGAGTGGGTGCCGTGACCGAGGCCGGCGGCTCGGGGACCGTCGCCGGGTCGCACGTGTACCGCCGGGGCGGCGCCTCCACGGTCACCGTGCACGTCACCGACCCCGCCGGCCACGTCGGCCGCGGCACGTTCACCGTGCTCGTCCAGAACCTGCCCGCCGCCGTCACCGCCGGCCCGGACCGGGTTGCCGCCGAGGGCCAATCCGTCACGCTGTCGGCGGCCTTCGCCGACCCCGGCGTCCTCGACACGCACGCCGCGACCATCGACTGGGGCGACGGCACGGTGGAGGCCGGCGTCGTCGCCGAAGCCGGTGGGTCCGGCACTGTGGCCGGCGCGCACGCCTACCGCGACAACGGCCGGTACACCGTGACCGTGACCGTCACCGACGACGGTGGGGCCGCCGCGGCCGCCCGGTTCGCGGTCCAGGTGGCCGGCCAGGCCCCGGTCGTCGAGGCGGGCTCGGACGGGTCGATCGACGAGGGCGGCCGCTTCGCCCTGGCCGGGGCCGGGTTCGCCGACGCCGGCCTGGCCGATACGCACACCGTCCGCATCGACTGGGGCGACGGCACGCCGTACGGCGTCGGCGTCGTCAGCGGCGGCCCGGCCGGCGCGACCGTCCACGCCGACCACGTCTACGAGGACGGCGGCACCTTCACGGTCACGGTGGTCGTCACCGACGACGACGGGGCCGTCGGGTCCGACACGTGCCAGGTCGTCGTCGCCAACGTGGCTCCGACGGTCAACGCCGGGCCGGACCGGGACGTCGCCGCCACCGTGACGTTGCCGCCGGCCTGGTTCAGTGACCCGAGCGTCCTCGACACGCATGCGGCGACGGTCGACTGGGGCGACGGCACGGCCGGCTCCGGCAGCGTCTTCCAGTGGCGGGGTTCGGGCACGGTGGGCGGCTCCCACACCTATCTGGCGGACGGCGCCTACACCGTGACGATCACGGTCGCGGACGACGACGGCGGTCGCGGCCAGGCGTCTTTCCACGTCACCGCTCACGTCCTGAACCAGCCGCCGGCCGTCCTTACCGAAGGGGCGGTCACGGTCTTCGAGGGGGACTCGCGCGAGTTCGCGTTCGCGTTCACCGACCCCAACCCCGACGGCGCCCACACGGCCGCGCTGGACTGGGCCGACGGCAGCCCAGCCGGGGCCGTCCCGCTGGCGAACGACCTGGGCGGCTTCGGGACGGCGTTCGCGACCCACCGCTTCCTGGACGACGGCACCTTCGACGCCGCGTTCACGGTCACCGACGACGGACACCTGTCCGGAACCGGCCTGACGCGGGTCGTGGTGGCCAACCGGCCGCCGGTCGTGGACGCCGGGGCCGACCGGTCCACGGGAGTCGGCGCCCTGCTCAGCCTGCCGGCCGTCTTCACCGACGCCGGCGTGCTGGACGCGCACGTCGCCTCGATCGCCTGGGGGGACGGGTCGGTCACGCCCGCCGCGATCCTCGAGGCCAACGGGGCTGGCACCGCCGCCGGGCAGCATGCCTACGCCGCCCCCGGCACCTACACCGTGGTCGTGACGGTGACCGACGACGACGGCGGCGTGGGTTCGGACACCCTGCTCGTCACGGTCTTCAACACCCCGCCCGCCGCCGACGCCGGCCCGGACCGGGCGGTCCGCGAGGGCGACGCGGTGATGCTCACCGGAGCCTTCACCGACCCGGACGCCGGCGACCCCCCCACGTTCCGCTGGCACGTCGTCGCGAGCAACGGCCAGGCGATCGCCGACGGCACCGGGCCGACCTTCGCCTTCACGCCGAACGACAACGGCACCTACACCGCCACCTTCACGGTCACCGACGCCGCCGGGGCCGCGGCCAGCGACTCGGTCGTCGTCGCCGTCGCCAACGCCGCCCCCAGCCCGGCCGTCGGCGGCACCCCGGCCACCGGCCCGGAGGGCACGGCCGTCGCCCTGATCGCCTCCGTCAGCGACCCCGGGGCCGCCGACACGCACACGTTCGCCTGGGCGGTGACGAAGAACGGCGCCGCCTTCGCCTCCGGCGGCGGCGCGGCGTTCGGGTTCACGCCCGACGACAACGGCACCTACGTCGTCACCCTGACGGCCACCGACGACGACGGGGCGATTGGCACCGACGGCCGCACGATCGTCGTCACGAACGCCGCGCCGACCGTCGACGCCGGCCCCGACGCCTCCGTCGCCGCGGGCGCGGCGTTCACCCGGGCCGGCTCGTTCACTGACCCGGGCACCGCCGACACCTTCACGGCGACAGTGGACTACGGCGACGGCACCGGCGGGCAGGGCCTGCCGCTGGCCGGCACGGCGTTCACGCTCGCCCACACCTATGCCGCCCCCGGTACCTACACCGTCACTGTGACTGTCACCGACGACGACGGTGCCGGCAATACCGACACCGTGCAAGTCGCGGTCACCGGCGGGGCGCAACTGACCGCCGCCATCGCCGGCCCGGCGGACGCGGTGCGGGGCCAGCCCCGGACGTTCATCCTCACCGCCGCCGACGGCTCCGGCGACCCGACGGTCGTCTACAACTTTGCCCTCGACTGGGACGGCAATGGCACGACGGACCAGACCGTCGTCGGCCCCAGCGGCACGACGGTCGACCACGCCTTCCCGGCGGTGGGCACGTTCACGGTCCGCATGACGGCCGACCGCAGCGGCCGGACGGCGACCGCCGCCCACGCGATGCGGGTGACGGCCGCGGCCCTGCAGCCCGACCCGTGCTGCGGCGGCACGGCCCTGGTCGTCGGCGGCACGCCGTGCGACGACACGATCGTCATCGCCCCCGCGTGCGGCACCGGGGCGGTGGGGGTGTGGGTGGGCTGTGCGTGGCTGGGCACGTTCCACCCGACCGGCCGCGTCATCGTTTACGCCCAGGCCGGGAACGACAACGTTCAGGTCGCAGGCGGCGTCGACCACCCGGCGTGGCTCTACGGCGGAGCCGGTGATGACCGACTGAAGGGCGGCGGCGGCCACAACGTGCTGCTGGGCGGGGTGGGGGAGGACCTGCTCGTCGGCGGCAACGACCGGGACGTGCTGATCGGCGGGACCGGGGCGGACCGGCTGGTGGGCAACGCCGCCGACGACATCCTCGTCGCCGGCAGTACCGCCTTCGACGACGACGAGGACGGCCTGTGCGCCGTCCTGGCGGAGTGGTCCTCGGCGCGGCCGTACGCCGCCCGCCTCGCCAACATCCGGGGCACCGGTAGCGGTAGCGGCTTCGCTAACCGCCTCAACGGCAACTTCTTCCTGCAGGTCACTTCGGCGGCGGCCACGACCACCGTGTTCGACGACGGGGCGGCGGACGTGTTGACCGGCGCGTCCGGCCAGGACTGGTTCCTGGCCAACGTGTCGGGCGGCGGGGTCCGGGACCGGGTTACCGACCTGTCCGCCGCCGAGTTCCTCACGGACCTCGACTTCATCCTCGGCCCGTGAGCGTTGATCCCTGGCGCCGCGGGGCGGGGGCGAGGCTCCTGTCAAGTCGGTAGCCTCACCGGCTCGGCAGGAACCTCGCCCCCCCGAAACGCGCACACGGGGCGGTTGACGAGGCGGTTTGAGCCAGAGGACCCTGAGCCACCCCCGCTCCTACAATTCCCGGGTGAGAATCCTGTTCCTGCACGGCTGGCGGTCGGTCCCCGGCGGGGTCAAGCCGACCTACCTCGCCGCGCACGGCCACGAGGTGATCAAGCCGGCCCTGCCCGACGAGGACTTCGCCACCGCCGCCCGGGTCGCCCAGGGCGAGTTCGATCGGCACCGGCCGGACGTCGTCGTCGGCTCATCCCGGGGCGGAGCGGTGGCCATGAACATCGCCAGCGGCGGCGCCCGGCTCGTCCTCCTGTGTCCGGCGTGGAAGCGACACGGGACGGCCCGCACCGTGAAGCCCGGGACCGTCATCCTCCACAGCCGGGCCGACGACGTGGTCCCGTTCGCCGACAGCGAAGAACTGGTTCGGGCCAGCGGGCTGCCGGCCGACGCGCTGTTCGAGGTCGGCACCGACCACCGGCTGGCGGACCCGGGGCCGCTGGCGGCCATGCTGTGGGCGTGCGAGCGGCCGTGGCACCGCCCGGCGTGACACCGCCCTACTGTGGGGCATCGGAACGGTTCGCCCGCTGGCGGGTGAGCTCGGCGTCGATCACCGCCGCCGGCGTCTCCCGGTCCTGCAACCCGGTCGTCAGCGACGACGGCCGACTCATGGCCTTCCAGATGGCGAGGTCCCGCGAGGCGGCCGGCGTCGGCCACGGCATCTTCCTGTACGACTTGGCCAGGGCACCGCGGCGGGACGCGGTGTGAGCCGCGGACCGATTTGCCGACGCAACGGCTTGCGGCCGCCGGACGGACCGGTATCGTGGTAGTGGCAGATTCGTTGACGACCCGCCGCCCCGCCGCACCCCGCGCACCCGGGCCATGATGGGCACCCGCCTCTCCTTCCTGACCGCCGCCGCGGCCCTGGTCCTAGCAGCCGGGGCGGTCGCCGCCGAACCGCGGTCGGCGTCCGCCGTCGTCGGCCGGTATTGCGTCTCCTGCCACGACGCCGACACGGCCAAGGGCGGGCTGGACCTGGCGGCCGCCGCGGCCGACGACGTGGGCCGCCACCCCCAGGTGTGGGAGAAGGTCGTCCGCCGACTCCGCGGCCGGCAGATGCCGCCCGCCGGCCGGGTGCGGCCGGACGAGGCGACGTACGACGCCGTCGTGGCGCAGCTCGAAACCGCCCTGGACCGCGCCGCCGCCCAACGGCCGAACCCCGGCCGCACCGACACCCTCCGCCGGCTGACCCGCACCGAGTACCAGAACGCCGTCCGCGACCTCCTGGCGCTGGACGTCGACGCGGCGGCACTCTTGCCGGCCGACGAGGCGGGCCACGGGTTCGACAACGTCACGGTACGGGAGCTGTCGCCGACGCTGCTGGACCGCTACGTCACGGCGGCGCAGAAGGTCAGCCGGCTGGCCGTCGGTGGCGCCACCCGGTCCCCCGGCGGCGACACGATCCGCGTCCGCCCGGACGTGACGCAGGAAGAGCAGGTGGACGGCCTGCCGGTCGGCACCCGCGGCGGAACGCTCATCCACTACACTTTTCCGCGGGACGGCGACTACGACGTCCAGGTCCGCCTGGCCCGCGACCGCAACGAACACGTCGAGGGGCTGCACGGGCCGCACGAGCTGGTGGTCCTGCTCGACCGCGAGCAGGTCCGGTCGTTCACGGTCAAGCCGCCGCCCGGCGGCAAGGACTTCCAGCACGTGGACGACCACCTGAAGCTCCGCCTGGCGGCGACGGCCGGCCCGCACGACCTGGGCGTGACGTTCCTCAAGGAGCCGACGTCGCTGATCGAGACGAAGCGGCAGCCGTACCAGGCCCACTTCAACATGCACCGCCACCCGCGGCAGGCCCCGGCCGTGTACCAGGTGACGATCACCGGCCCGTTCGCGGACCGCGGGCCGGGCGACACGCCCAGCCGCCGCCGCGTCTTCGTCGCCCGGCCGACCTCGACCGCCGACGAGGAGCCGTGCGCGAAGCAAATCCTCACGACGCTGTTGCGGCGGGCGTGGCGGCGGCCGGTCGGCGACGCCGACGTCGAGCGGCTGCTGCCGTTCTTCCGCGACGGCCGGCGGGATGGGGATTTCGACGCGGGCATCGAGGCGGCGCTGAGCGCCGTCCTCGTCAGCCGCGAGTTCCTTTTCCGCGTCGAGCCGGACCCGGCCGGCCTGCCGCCCGGGACGGCGTACCGCGTCTCCGACCTGCAGCTGGCGTCGCGGCTGTCGTTCTTCCTGTGGAGCAGCATCCCCGACGACGAGTTGCTGGACGCGGCGGCCCGCGGCGACCTCCGCCGCCCCGAACTGCTCGACCGGCAGACCCGGCGGATGCTCGCCGACCCGCGGGCGCGGTCGCTGGCGACCAACTTCGCCGGCCAGTGGCTGCACCTGCGGAACCTCGACTCGATCACTCCCGACGGCCGGCTGTTCCCCGACTTCGACGACAACTTGCGACAGGCCATGCGCCGCGAAACTGAGCTGCTGTTCGAGGAGGTGGTGCGGGAGGACCGCAGCGTGCTCGACCTGCTCAAGTCCGACCACACCTGGCTGAACGAGCGGCTGGCGAAGCACTACGGCGTCCCCCACGTGTACGGCCCGCGGTTCCGCCGCGTCGCCCTCGACCCGGGCGGCGAGCGCGGCGGCCTGCTGCGGCACGGCAGCGTCCTGACCGTGACCTCGTATGCCACGCGCACGTCGCCGGTGGTCCGCGGCAAGTGGGTCCTGGAAAACCTCCTGGGCACGCCCCCGCCGCCGCCGCTGCCGAACGTGCCGGCCCTCGACGACGGCGCCACGATCTCCGAGGCGCTGCCCGTGCGCGAGCGGCTGCTGAAACACCGGGCCAACGCCGTCTGCGCGGGCTGCCACAACCTGATCGACCCGCCCGGCTTCGCCCTGGAGAACTTCGACGCCGTCGGCCGCTGGCGCACGGCCGAGGAGGGCCGGCCGGTGGACGCCTCCGGCGGGCTGCCCGACGGCAGCCGGTTCATCGGCGTCGGCGGGCTGGAGGACGCCCTGCTGAAGCGGCCGGAGGTGTTCGTCGGCACGCTCACCGAGAAACTGCTCACGTTCGCCCTGGGCCGCGGCGTCGGGCCGGAGGACGGCCCGGCGGTGCGGGAGATCGTCCGCGCCGCCCGGGCCGCGGACTACCGATTCTCGGCGGTGGTCGGGGCCGTGGTCGCGAGCGTCCCGTTCCAGATGAGGGCCAGCCGGTGAACATCTTCAAGAAAGCGCTGCCGCGGCGGACGTTCCTGCGCGGGGCCGGGGCCACCCTGGCCCTGCCGCTGCTGGACGCGATGGTGCCGGCCATGACGGCCCTGGCGGCCACGCCGGCCGCCCCGGTCCGCCGGCTGGGCTACGTCTTCATCCCGATGGGGTGCGACCAGTCGCGGTGGACGCCCCCGGGCACGGACAAGCTCGGCGACCTGTCGCCGATCCTCAGCCCGCTGGCGGCGGTGAAGGACCGCGTCACGGTGCTGTCGAACCTGGAGCTGCGGAACGCCTACCCGGGCACGCACTCGTCATCGAACTCGTCGTTCCTGAGCTGCGCCGTCGCCAAGCACACGGAAAGCTCCGACTACCACCTCGGCACGACGGCCGACCAGGTCGCCGCGAAGCAACTCGGCCGGGAGACGCAGCTGCCGTCGCTGGAACTGGCGATGGACATGCAGCAGAACGCCGGCCAGTGTGACAACGGCTACGCCTGCGTCTACCAGAACAACCTGTCGTGGTCGTCCCCAACGACCCCGCTACCGGCCGAAGCCCACCCACGGCTGGTGTTCGAGGCGCTCTTCGGCGAGGGCGGGGGCAAGGCCGACCGGCGGGCCGCCCTGCGGCGGCGGGCCAGCCTTCTCGACTTCGTCCGGGACGACCTCGTCCGCCTCGGGCGGGAACTCGGGCCGGCCGACCGGGCCAAGGTGGACCAGTACCTGGAGTCCGTCCGCGACGTGGAGCGGCGGATCCAGCGGGCCGAGCGGGCCGTGGGCGAGCAGCCGCCGACCGACCTCGACCGCCCGGTCGGCGTGCCGGCCGCGTACGCCGACCACGCCCGGCTCATGTTCGACCTGCAGCTGCTGGCCATGCAGGGCGACGTCACCCGGGTCATCACCTTCCAGCTGGCCCGCGAGACCAGCAACCGCACCTACCCCGAGGTCGGCGTGCCGGACCCGCACCACCCGCTGTCGCACCACGGCAACGACCCGGCGAAGATCGCCCGGCTGGCGAAGATCAACCAGTTCCACGTGTCGCTGTTCGCGGAGTTCCTCGGCAAGTTGAAGGCGACGAAGGAGGGGGACGGCACGCTCCTGGACCACTCGCTCATCCTGTACGGCAGCGGCATGGGCAACCCGAACGTCCACGACCACATCAACCTGCCGATCCTGGTCGCCGGCGGGGCGGCCGGCGGCATGAAAGGCGGGCGGCACGTCCGGTTCGAGAGGGCGACGCCGCTGGCCAACTTGCACCTGACGCTGCTCGACAAGGTCGGCGTGCGGCTGGACAGGTTCGGCGACAGCACCGGCAAGGTGGACGGGCTGTTCGAGCCGCTGGGGGTCTGAAACGGTGGGGCACGCGATGGTCCGTGTGTTCAGAGCGTTCGCAGTCGTCCTTGGGCTGTGCGGCGGCGTGGTGCCGGCGGCCGCGGCCGACGCCCCGCTCGCCGACGCCGCCGAGAAGGCCGACCGGCCACGCGTCCGGTCACTGCTGGCGGACCGGGCCGACCCCAACGCCGCCCAGGCCGACGGCATGACCGCCCTCCACTGGGCGGTGTCCTCCGACGACGCGGACACGGCCCGGCTCCTGCTCGCGGCCGGCGCCCGCGCGGCGGCCGCCAACCGCTACGGCGTCACGCCGCTGGCGCTGGCGTGCACCAACGGCAACGCCGACCTCGTCCGGATGCTGCTCGCCGCCGGCGCCGACCCGAACGCCACCCTCCGCGGCGGCGAGACGGCCCTGATGACCGCCGCCCGCACCGGCCGCGTCGGCCCGGTGAAGGCGCTGCTCGACGCCGGCGCGAAGGTGGACGCGAAGGACCGCAAGGGCCAGACCGCCCTGATGTGGGCCGCCGACGACGGGCACGCCGCCGTCGTCGAGCTGCTCGTCAAAGCAGGGGCGGACCTTCGGGCCCGGCTGAAGTCCGGGTTCACGCCGCTGCTGTTCGCCGCCCGCGAGGGCCGTACCGACGTCGTCCGGTCGCTGCTCAAGGCCGGCGCGGAGCCGAACGAGGCTATCCGCACGACGAGCAAGGCGGGCGGCTACGCGGCGAAGGACGGCACCAGCGCCCTGATCCTGGCCGTCGAGAACGGGCACTTTGAGCTTGCCATGACGCTCGTCCGGGCGGGCGCCGACCCGAACGACCAGCGGTCCGGGTTCGCCCCGCTGCACACGCTGACGTGGGTCCGCAAGCCCAACCGCGGCGACGACCCGGACGGCTTGCCCCCGCCGACCGGCTCCGGCCGGCTGGACAGCCTGCAATTCGCCCGGGAGCTGGTCAAGGCCGGGGCCGACGTGAACCTGCGGTTGGCGAAGGGTACGGCCGGCCGCGGCAAACTGACCACGACGGGGGCCACGCCGCTGCTGCTGGCGGCCAAGACGGCGGACCTGCCGTACCTGCGGTTGCTGGTCGAGCTGGGGGCGGACCCCCGGCTGCCGAACAAGGACGGCTGCACGCCGCTGATGGCCGCCGCCGGCATCGGCTGCCTGGCCCCGGACGAGGAGGCCGGGACCGAGGCCGAGGCCCTCGCCGCCGCCGAGTACCTGCTGACCCTCGGCGCCGACGTCAACGCCGTGGACGCCAACGGCGAGACGGCCATGCACGGGGCGGCCTACAAGAGCCTGCCGAAGATGGTTCGGTTCCTCGCCGGCCGGGGGGCGAAGGTCGACGTCTGGAACCGGAAGAACAAGTACGGGTGGACGCCGCTGCTGATCGCGGAGGGGTTCCGTCCGGGGAACTTCAAGCCGTCGGCCGAGACCGTCGGGGCGATCCACGACGCCCTGCGAGCCGCCGGCGTCACCCCGCCGCCGCCCACCCCCCGGGACGCCGGCCGGGTCGGCTACAACGACCCAGGCGGGTGAGGTCAAATCGACCCGGCCCGAATTCGGGTGGTGGCCTACGAGTATTGACAGAGCCACCGAACCGATTGGCCGCGAGGAGTTCGGCCAGCGTGGCGCCGGGGATTCTAAACGGTGCAATCGCGCTCCGGTCACTCCGCGTTCGACCCGCCCTCTCGCCTTACCCACCGCTCACGGCCGACCCGGCAGCAGCGCCAGCGCCACCGCCGCCAGGTGGACGAGCAGCACCAGAATCAGCGCCAGGACCGCCAGCCAGGGAAGGCCGTGGTTGAGCAGCGGCGGGCCGCACCAGGCGAGCAGCACGACCACCCCGCCAACGACGCCCACCGCCAGCCCGGCCCGCCCGCCGCGCCGCGCCACGACCCACGCCAGGCCGGCCCACAGCGCCACCGCCGCCCCGCCCACCTCCTTGGCATCCCACCCCCAGGCCCGGCCCATGTGCTCGCTGGCCCACACCGCCCCCAGCGCCACGCCGACCGCCGTCAGGGCGAAACACGCCAGCGTCAGCGGCGTGACGATCCAGCGGAACCCCGCCGACCCGGCCTCGTCGGCGCCGCGCACGGCGCGAACGGCCAGTGACCACCCCGCCAGCGCCGCCACCGCGAACGCGGTCGTGTAACCCAGCGTGACGGTGAAGACGTGGGAGCCCAGCAGCGCCCCCATGCGCGGGTTTCGTGACGTCGCGAGCAGCACGAGTAACCCGACAGCGAGCAGGGCCAGCGCGCCGACGGCCAGCCGACCCGGCAGCCAGGCCGCCGCCGGCGGGACCTTGGCGAACTCCGCGGCCAGCTGCTCGGGGCCGCCCAGCCGCGCCACCGCCTGCGGCCACGCCTGGTCCAACGGCAGGCCGCCGCGCGTCAGCCGCTCCACCTCGTCACGCAGGTGGCTCTCCAGTTCGTCGATCACGTCAGCCCGGCTAGCGAGACCGTTGGGCAGGCCCAGCCGCCACTCGGCGAGCCGTCGTTCGAGGTCGTCCACGGCATCTCCCCCCAGAGTTGTGCCAGGGCCCGCCCGACGGCGAGCCACTGCCGTTTCTGCTCGGCCAGGGCCTCTTGGCCGGCGCCCTGCAGGGCGTAGTATTTGCGCCGCCGGCCCGCCTCCGAGGCGCCCCAGCGCGACGCGACGTAGCCCTGGGCCTCCAGCCGGTGCAGCACCGGGTAGAGCATCCCGTCGGTCCACTCGATCGCGCCGCCGGACACCTCCCGCACCCGCTGCAGGATGGCGTAGCCGTAGCTCTCGCCCTCCACCAGCAGCGACAGGATCAGCGGGACGGCCGACGCGGCCACCAAGTCCTTGTTGAGCTTCATGGCGGGAAGTATACATAGAAGTACAAGGTATGGCAAGAGGGAACCGCCGAGATGCCCCCACACGAGACAGCGATGCGGTCGCCTTTCCGAGCCGCTCCCGGGCCGGGTGGTATCCGGGTAGTATTGAGAGCCCAGGGATAGGCTCCTAGCCTGACGGGCGGTGGTCCCAGTCCTGCCAAGAGCTACCGCCACGAGTCGTCACGCCGTGGCGGAGGACCTGTCCCGCAAGGTCCCGGCCCGGACGCCGGGGGGCGGCAAAGGTCAAGAAGAAGTCCGGCAAGTGGTACGCGCGTTCCCGGGACCCGGACGCCCGTGCCGCTGTCGGCGAACAAGGCGGCCGCCCAGCAGCTTCTGGCCGAGTTGGCAAGGAAGGCCGAGCTGAAGCGGGCTAATATCCACGACCCGTTCGAAGGCCACCGGACCCGGCCCTTGACCGGGCACCTCGCGGACTGGGAGTAGGTCCTGATCGCGCGGGGCCATACAGGCAACTACGTCGCCCTCAAGGTGAGCCGAGCGCGGAAGGTCATCGAGGCCTGTAAACTCACGTTCATCGACGACCCATAGGCCTCCTGAGTCGAAGCCGCCCTGGCCGAGATGCGCCGCCGGTCCCGGTTCGGCACCCAGACGAGCAACCACTATCTGGCCGCCGCCAAGCAGTTCGCCCGGTGGCTGGTGAAGGACCGTCGTACGGCCGACAACCTCCCGGCCCACCCGGAAGGTGGGAACGTCAAGCTGGACCGCCGGCACGACCGGCGCGAGCTGTCCGACGCCGAGCTGGCCTACCTGCTCCGGGTCGGCCCTGTTGCCGGTCGCGTCCGCAAGTTGATCGGCCCGGACCGGAAGATGTTGTACCTCGTTTCCGTGCATACGGACTGCGGGCGTCGGAGCTGGCGAGCCCCACCCCGGCTTCCTTCGCCCTCGACGGCACATCCGCGTCGCTGACCGTCGGGGCGGTCTATTCGAAGCACCGCCGGGAGGGCGTCGTGCCGTTGCACACTGAGCTCGTCGGTCGGTTGCGGCCCTGGCTCGCCAGCAAGTGCACGGACCGGTCCGTCTGGCCCGGGAAGCGGGCAAGAGACAAGCAGGCCGGGGTGGTGCTTAAGAAGGACCTGGCCACAGCCCGCGCCGCATGGCCGGCCGAGTCCGACCCAGCCGAGCGGGGCGTGGCGGGGGTGCGACCCAAGGAGGCTCAGGCGCTGGCCAAGCATAGTACCATCACGTTGACGATGGACCGGTACGCCCACACCGGGCTGCACGACGTGTCCCTCGCCGTGGAATCGTTGCCGGCTTTGCCGGCAAGCAGCCCAGAGTCGGCCCCCGCCACCCTGAAGGCGACCGGGACGGAGAACGCATCAGCGTCCACAGATCATTCGGTTTGCACAGGGTTTGCACACGCCGCTGCTACCGGGGATTCCGGGTGACACCGCATGAGACTGTCGGGGGAGACGGGACGGACCGGGATGAGGGGCCTGGCACCCCCAAAGAACCCGTTATTCTCCAACCAGTTGCGGCGCGGCCGGCAGCGGCGTATCCTGGGCGGGCGTGAGTGACGTCACCCGCATCCTGTCCGCCATCGAGCACGGCGACCCGGCCGCCGCGGATCAGCTGCTGCCGCTGGTCTACGACGAGCTCCGCCGGCTGGCCGCCCAGCGGCTGGCCCAGGAACGGCCCGGGCAAACGCTCCAGGCCACCGCCCTGGTCAACGAGGCCTACCTGCGGCTGGTCGATACCGAGCACGCCCCCCACTGGTCCAGCCGCGGCCACTTCTTCGCCGCCGCGGCCGAGGCCATGCGCCGCATCCTCGTCGAACAGGCCCGCCGCAAGCACCGCCTCCGCCACGGCGGCGGCCGGGCGCGGGTGGACCTGGACGGGCTGGAGGTCGCCGCCCCGGAGCGGGGCAACGACCTGCTCGCCCTCGACGAGGCCCTCACCCAGCTGGCCGCCGCCGACCCGCAGGCGGCCGAGCTGGTTTCCCTGCGCTACTTCGTCGGCCTGTCCATCCCGGACGCCGCCGAGGTGCTCGGCATCGGGGCGTTTCTCGCAGTGCCCGGCATCGTCGTGACCGGCACCTTGTCGGACTATCTCGGGCGAGAGGTGTCGGCGATCCTCGCCTATGGTTTCTCGATCATCGGCGTCGTCTTTGCGCTGTTCATCACCAGCCCCGACCAGCACCTGCTGCTCTGGCTGCACGCCTGCTTTTTCGGGCTGACCTGGGGAGCCCGCGGCCCGGCGATCACCGCCAAAACCGCTGACCTCTTTCCCGGACGTCAGCTCGGCACGATCCTCGGCGTGATCACGATCGGCAGCGGCATCGGCTCGGCCGCCGGGTCATGGGCGGCGGGTTGGATTTTCGACCTGTCCGGCAGCTACCGCCTCGCCTTCATCCTGTCGATCGCCGCCTACATCTGCGGCTGCATCGCCTTTTGGGCGCTGCGCCGCCCGCCGGCGCGGTGATTGCGAGACTGTGCGACACAATCACTTCTCTGGGAACCCGATGCGGCGCAGGCCCTCGATCGTCGTCTTGTCCTCCAGCGCGTAGTACTGAGGACTGCTGTGCCAAGGACGAATGGCGTAGTATTGCGCCAACGAGTTGATCTCCGGCTTGAGCTTCAGTGACCCGGCGAGCGCCGTCTTTCCCTCTTCATGGTTTCCCTTGAGC
>DASXAN010000688.1:0-2508 GCA_036406755.1 Gemmataceae bacterium | reverse complement strand
GTAGGAGTGCCGCCCGGCCGCTCGCCCCCACTCCTCCTGGAAACCGGCCTCGGGCACGACCCTGATCACTTCTTCACTGTCTGCTAACCGGCGGCGGTCGGCGACAGGGGAAAGGTCCCCCGGGCACCGAGCCTTGCCTGGTCACCCAACCTCCCTGAGCCTGCCGGCCCTCGGTCGGCGGTACACGTTACGAATCGGTTACCACCGGTCGCCCGGCCCCTGGGTATACTTCCAGCGGGCGGCCTTCGACGGCCAGTTCGGCTTCCAGTGGAAGGGAGGATTCGATGAGGTACTCGACCCTGCTCGCTCTCGGAGCCCTGGTCCTGGCCGGCGTGCCGGGCGGCCTCGCCCTGGCGGGGGAGGGGTCCGGGAAGGTAAACATTCGGTAAACCGGTCAGCTGCTCTGGTCAGCTGATGGAACCGGACTACAACGGCCGACATGGTCGTCGAGCCTGGTCGCCCTGTTTGCCCGGACACGGCGCGGGTTTCCTTACCCCCCGCGCCTTCCTCCCCGCCTTGCGCGGCGCCCCCGCTCCCCGATAGCCCCTGTCCTGTCTGCCCGCGCCTGGCCGTGGAGTTCGAGCCGTGGCGCCAGGCCGGCTACTGGAAAGCCATGCACGACCGCGCCGTGCAGCGTGAGGCCCTCCTCAAACAAGAGATCGAACAACTCCGCGCCCAGCTCCGCCTCCGCGAGCAACAACTCTTCGGCCGCAAGACCGAGACCGGCGCCTCGGCCGCCTTGACCCCGCTGGCTCCGAGCCCGGCGGCCACGCCCCGGCGGCGCGGCCAGCAGCCCGGCCGGCCGGGGCCGCGCCGCCGCGATCACTCCCACCTCCCGGCGGTCGTCGAGGAGCACGAACTGCCGGCGGAGCAGCGCCGCTGCCGGCGCTGCGGCTGCCCGTTCGCCTCCGTCGGGGGCACGGAGGACTCCACCATCCTGGAGGTCGAGGTCCGGGCGCATCGCCGGGTCATCCGCCGCCACCGCTATCGCCCCACCTGTGCCTGCGGCGCCCACCCCGGCGTCGTCACCGCCCCCCCGGCGCCGCGCGTGATTCCCAAGAGCAGCCTGGGCGCCTCCGTCTGGGTCACGGTCCTGCTGGACAAGTACCTGTCCTATCGCCCGACCTACCGGCTGCTGGCCGACCTCCAGACGCAGGGCCTGGACCTGGCGCTGGGCACCGTGACCGACGGCCTGCAACGGCTGGTGCCCTTGTTCGAGCCGGTCTATGAGGCGCTGGCGGCGCACAGCCGGCGGCAGCCGCTGTGGCACGGCGACGAGACGCGCTGGCTGGTGTTCGCCACCGTCGAGGGCAAGGTCGGCTTCCGCTGGTACCTGTGGGTCTTCCACGCCGCCGAGGTCGTCGTCTTTGTCCTGGCGCAGGGCCGGGCCCACGAGGTCCCGGAGGAGTACCTGGGTCCGGAGGCGACCGGGATCATGGTCGTCGACCGCTACAAGGCGTACCAGGCGATGGCCCAGGTCAAGCAAGGGCTGATCGTCCTGGCCTTCTGCTGGGCGCACGTGCGGCGCGACTTCGTGGCCGTGGCCCGGTCCTGGCCGGAGCAGGAAGGCTGGGCGCTGGGCTGGGTGGCGGGCATCGGGGAGGTCTACCGCCTCAACGACGCGCGCGTTGCCGTCCGGGAGGAGGCCGGGGCGTTCGCCGACGCCGACGCGCGGCTGCGGGCCGCGGTCGCGGCGCTGGGGGCGCAAGGGGAGGCGGAGTTGGCCGACCCGCAGTTGCACCCGGCACGGCGGAAGGTGCTGGAAAGCCTGGGGGACCACTGGACGGGGTTGACGGTGTTCGTCGAGCACCCGGAGGTGCCGATGGACAACAACACGGCGGAGCGGGCCCAGCGCGGCCCGGTCGTGGGGCGGAAGAATTACTACGGCAGTGGCGCGGTCTGGTCCGGGCAGCTGGCGGCGATGCTGTTCTCGGTGTTGCAGACGTTGTGCCTGTGGCAGCTCAACCCGCGGGCGTGGCTGACGGCGTACCTGACGGCGTGCGCGGAGACGGGGGGCACGGCGCCGGCGGACGTGGAGCGGTTCTTGCCCTGGAACCTCAGCGCGGAGCAGCGGCGGCGCTGGTCGTTGGTCGGCGCAGACCCGGCCGGAGACACGTCATAGGGGCAACTTGCAGTCATCCGTCCGAGGGCGACGAGCGGCGGGCGCGGCGAGGGCCAAGGTGCGCGCGGCCCAGACCGGACGCACGACAGACCGCTTCCCCGAATCTTTACCTGCCCTCGGCCTGAACTGCAAGGCAGCAGCCATGTTGCACCCCCACGATCCAGCCCCTTCCGCGACCTCCGAAGACCGCGAACGCCGCATCCGTGCCCTGATGGACCAGCTGCGGCCCGCCGCCGACGCGGCCCGCCGCCAGATGGCCGAGGCCCTCATCGACGCCCCCGACCGGCAGCTCTTCGGCGACGTCGAACTCCGCCTCCGCGACCACGCCCACCAGCTTGCCGCCACCGCCCACCAGGCCGGCCTCGACGGCCGGAAAAAAGGGGGGA
>DASXAN010000687.1:0-4703 GCA_036406755.1 Gemmataceae bacterium | reverse complement strand
GGCCCCGGCGGCGGTGAAGACGCGGCTGTTGCTCGGGGCCGGGGTGCCGGTGCGGGTGACGGTCAACGGCCGGGAGGTGTACCGCGGCACGCCGGCCGTCGGATCGGCCCAGCCGGACCGGGCCGGGGTGGACGTGGAGTTGGCCAAGGGCGCGAACGCGGTCGTGGTCGAGGCGACGTACCGTGGCGAGAAGCAGGTGGTGTACGTGCGGTTCCACGACCCGGAGCGGAAGTTGACGTACCCGGAGCCGGCGGCAGGGAAATGACCGGGTATTAGCCCCGAAGGGGCGGCACACCGTAGCCCAGGGCGTGAGCCCTGGGTTCCCGTGCCCGGAAAATGGACCGGAGCCCCGGAGGGGCGACACATTGTGCCGCCCCTCCGGGGCTACCGGAATATTGGGGGAACAACTACCCAGGGCTCACGCCCTGGGCTACGGTGTGCCGCCCCTTCGGGGCTAAACCCGGGCGGGGCCGCCGGACCGCCGGCCCGGCCACCGTCTGCCGGAACCGCTCCGCCGCCGCCCGCCGCAGGCCGAACGCCAGCCCGCCGTACACCAGCAGCCCCAGCGCCGCCGCCAACACGAACTCGCCGCCGTCCGGGTCGTAGTCGTCGTCGTAGCCGTAGCGGGGGTACAGCGTGTACGGCCGGACCGTCCGGTACAGCACCCGGGCCGGCGTGAACCCGGCGCCGACCAGCTCCGGCCACGGCATCGGCTGCGGTGGGCGATAGCCGAATGGCCCCCGCGCCGACACCTCCTGGTCCACCATCAGCACCAGCGACACGAACTTGCCCGTCCCCCACGGCAACAGCGTCGTGCCCAGCAGCCCGACCAGCAGCGTCGCCGTCAGCGCCCGCTTGGTCGTCCGACACCGGGCGGCGCAGTACATCCCCAGGCTCGCCGCGAACATCGCGTACACCACCGCCTCCACCACCAGCGCTACCAGCGCCAGCGGGTGCAGGGCGAACGGCATCATCCCCAGGCACCAGTGGACGACAAGCCACAGGAGCACCCACCGCCCGGCGAGCAGGCTCCCCCACCACTTGTCGCGGACGATCTCGGCCGGCGTCAGCTGGGTGGTGAGCAGGCTGTCCAGCGTCTGCCGGTCCCGCTCCCCGCCGATCGACCGGGCCGCGTGCAGCCCCACCCGCAGGCACAGCAGGCCGACCACGAACGTGCCGGCGTAGCGGAGCAGGAACAGCGTCCGGCTGGCGAGCGCCTCGAAGTTGGTGTCGAGGGTGATGACGAGGAAGAACCACGCCGGCAGGAAGCTGACCCAAAAGAACCAGCGGGAGAAGAACAGGGCCAGCCACCGCTGCCGCGGCCGGGCCTCGCAGTACACCTCCTTCCACAATACCGGCCGGTCGCGGACCGGCGGGTGCGAGGCCGCCCGGAGGATCGCCTTCGTCTTGTGCGTCAGCCCGGCCGTCTGCTTCGAGGCCACGGCCCGCAGCCGCAGCACCGCCAGCCCGCCGAGCAACAGGGCCAGCCCGCCGTGGGCGATCGCGAAGTCGCGGAGCACGATGACGAGCGCCTGGTCGAGCGTGCTGCCGGTCGATTGCAGGTCGGCGAGCCGCAGGCGGGCGTAGTACGGGTTCGGGGTGTTGAACCAGTCCAGTGTCAACTCGAAAAGCGTTGGCTCCGGATCGGGAGTCGGAGTCCAGAGAGCATTTGCCCACCCGCCGCCGCGGGCGACGGCCGTCTGCCAAGCGATGTATGCTTGCTGCTGCACCTTGGCTTTGGCCGCGTTCCGCGGTCCGTCCGGCAGGTCCCAGTACCAGATGCTCAGCAGGCTTAGGGCCAGGAACGCGACCAGCACCTGGTACGCCCGCCACGCCGCGTTCTGCGGCTTCTTGACGAACACGCCGCAGAACAGGCCGAGGCACCCCAGGCTCACGGCCGTCAGCGCCAGGGCGACGAACGTGGCGATCACCAGGTTCGGCTCGACCCCGCCCATGAACTGCAGGATGGCCAGCACCGGCAGCCCGGTCAGGATCAGCAGGCCGACTTGTAGGAGGCGCGTGACCAGCTTGCCGAGGACGATCTCGCGGTTGGTCAGGTGGGTGGTGAGGAGGAAGATCAGGGTGTTGTTGCCCTTCTCCTCAGCGACGGCATTGGCGGTCAGGGCCGGGGTGATGAAGACGACGGCGGCGAACTGGACGAGGGTGAACACGTCGAAGAAGCGGGTGGCGAACACGGCCGCGTCCTTGGCCGTGACGTACCCGCCGAACCAGGCGTACGGCAGGGCGGTGGCGTAGAGCAAAAACAGGGCGGCGAGCAGGCCCAGCCCGTAGGCGGCCCGCCAGAGGGCCAGCGGCTGCCGCCGGGCGACGCGGATCAGGTCGTAGCGGGCGACCGGGCCCAGAAGTCGCATGGTCGTCTCCGCGGTTCTGCTAGCCGCTTGCGGCTATGCGGGCCTGCTTAGCCGCAAGCGGCTCGGGCGCGGTCCGATTGGTCAACTGCCGGAACCGCTCGTGCGCCAGGTGCCCCACCACCGCCGCCGCCGCGCACCAGATCACCAGCCCGATCACCACCATCACCGGCATCAACCCCTCGCTGTCCCGCAGGTCCGACAGCTCCCGGTACGGCAGCACCGCGAACACGAACGGCGGCGACAGCCCGGCCTCCAGGTAGTACAGCCACTTCAGGGCCATCCCCGCCCCCGAGAACGCCAGCTCCAGCGGCAAGAACACGCACATCCCCGTACACACCCAGTGTCCGCCCAAGGCCACCAACGTTCCCAGGATCGCCCACGTCGTCGCCCGCAGCGACGTCTTGCACGCCGCCGAGCAGTACAGTCCCAGCGCCGCCACGAACGCCGCCGGCGCCAGCCAGAACACCGCCTGCAACGGCACCGCCAAGATCCCCACCCCGCCGGTCACCAGCCCGATCGCCCACACCGCCCCGAGCCACACCAGGAACAGCCGCACGCTCGCCAGGCTGCCCACCCACTTGGCCCAGACGATCTCCCCGGTCGTCAGCGGCGTGGTCATCAGGCTCACCAGCGTGTCCCGGTCCCGCTCGCCGCCGACGGCCCCGGCCGCCCGCACCGCCACGCCCACGAGCATCAGCGACGAGACGATCGGGTTCATGACCCGCACCCAGACGTTGATCGACTCGCCCAGCTTGTCCCAGGAGGCGTGGTAGTTGATCGAGTACGTGTACGGGTCGAAGAAGAGCAGGTAGACGGTGATGATCGGCGGGATGAAGCTGACGCCGACGACCAGCGCGACGAGGATGCGGCCGAACCAGCCGAACCTCAGCCCGCCCTCGACCCGCACCTCCTTCCACAGCATCGGCCGCGGCCCGACCGGCGGCCGGCGGCGCCGCCGGCCGCCGATCTGGAACCGCAACCGCTTCTTCGGCACCGCCGCGGCCTGGGCCAGCGCCACCGGCCGCAGCCGCACCACCGCCAGGGCGACGCACCCGGCCGTCAGCAGGCCGTGGAACAGGGCGTACCGCCCCAGCACGTCCGCCACCTCGTCGCCCACCGGCATGCCCCGCTCCAGGGCGATGATCACCTGCACCAGCCCGGAGAACGGGTTGCCGGCGTTGACCCACTTGACCGTCTCCCACACCCACTCGTCGTCGGCCGCGGTCCGCATCGGCGCCCCGGGCCGGGTCGCCGCCGTCGCCTGGGCCTGGGCCCGGCGGTACTCGTCCACGAGCGGCGGGATCAGCCAGCTGGCACCGGCGATGGCCACGTACCCGACGGCGACGAGGTAGGTGAGCACGATCGCGTCCCGGGCCCGCCGCCGCTGCACCGACAGCAGGATGCCGACGCCGGCGAGGCTGCCGGCCGTCAGGGCCGTGGCGGCGAAGCTGGCGAGCAGCAGCCCCGGGTCGATGCCGCCGAAGAACTGCATCAGGCTCAAGACCGGCAGGCCGGCCAGGACGAACAGGGCCAGGTTGCCCAGCCGGGCGAGGAGCTTGCCGAAGACGATCTCCCGCCCCCGCAGGTCGGTGGCGAGCAGGAATTCGAGCGTCCGCCGCTCCTTCTCCTCGGCCACCCCGCCGGCGACGTAAGCCGGCGTGAGCAGGACGACGGCGGCGAACTGGACGGCGGCGAAGGCGTAGAAGAACTGCTCGGCCAGCTTGGCCTGCTCCTTGTACGCCTGTTCCACCGGCACGCCGCCGCCGGGCCGCGACTCCAGGCTCCAGATCCAGTGGACCCACAGCAGTAGCAAGAGCAGGCCGACGGCGTAAAGCCAGCGGAGCAGGAAGAACCGGGCCCGGCGGGCGGTGCGGAGGATCTCGTAAAGGAGGACCGGCCCGAACAGCCGCACCCACCCGCGGCGGGCGAGCACGGCCAGGGCCAGGACCAGCCCGGCGGCGGTGGCGAAGTGCAGCGGCCCGAACGCCCCGCCGTCGTGCCACAGCCAGTACCCCCAGGCGGCGGCGGCCAGCGCCCAGGCGGCCAGGCCGACGGCCTCGCCCGCGGACCGGACGGCGGGGGCGGCTGGCGAAGCCGGGCGGTCGGGGGCGGGCGGGGACATGGCGGCTCGTTACGGGCGCGGGACCGGTGCGGCCCCCAGTGTACCGGGCGGCGGGGCCGCGGGGAAGGATGTCCGATGACACGCCGGCGGGCGGACGATATCTGACTGCGCCCGCCGGTCTTCCTCCCTCTCCCCTCTGGGGAGAGGGTCGGGGTGAGGGGTAAGGATGGCTCGGAGAGACGGGGGGGGGGGGGGGGGGGGGGGGGGGG
>DASXAN010000686.1:0-4674 GCA_036406755.1 Gemmataceae bacterium | reverse complement strand
AGGTCAGCTTCCTGTCCCGCGACCCGGCGGCCGCCCGGGCCGACTACGAAAAGTGCCTGCAGGTACGGGAGGCCCTGTACCGGGCCAAGCCGGACAGCCCCCGGCACAAGCGGGAGCTGGCGGCCGCGTGCGGCAACTTCGGCGACGTGCACGTGCGGTCCGGCGACCCCGAGGCGGCCCGTCGGCAGTACGACCGGGCCCTGACCCTCTGCCGCGAGCTGGCGAACGCCGACCCGCAGAACGTCGACTTCCGGCGGGACCTGGGTGTGGCGCTCTACCGGCTTGGCACGCTGTGCCAGTCGATCCACGACGCGGCCGGGGCTGAGAAGTACTACGGCGAGTGCGCGCGCATTCGGGAGGATTTGGCGGCCAAGGACCCGAAGAACAACCTCCGGCAGGTCGAGCTCATGCGGATCCTGCCGCACGTCGGCCGGCACGCCCGCGCCGCCGCCATCGCCGAGAAGCTGCGGGCCACGACGGCCCCCGACACGGAACTGCTCTTCGAGATCGGCTGCGGGTACGCCCTGTGTGCCGACGGCGTCGCCCCGGGCAAGGACGCCGGCGAGCTATCCGCCGAGGACCGCGCGCTGCGCCAGCGGTACGCCGCCGCCGCCGTGGCCGCCCTGGCCGACGCCGTCGCCCGCGGCTACACGGACGCGGTCACGTTGGAGGTCGAGCCGGACCTGCAATTCCTCCGCGGCGACCCGACCTTCCAGGAGTTGTTGACGAAGGTACGGGCGGCCGCCGGGGCCCGGGCGGCCACCCGGGCCCGGCCATGACCCGCAGGGCGATAGCCGCGACCGCCGCAGTTGCGCTCGCGGCCGGCCTGATCCACTCCGTCACCGCCGTTCGCGCCCCGGCGGCGCCGGACGTGCCGATCCTTCGCGTCACGTCCAGCATCACGCTCGACCCGGCCAAGACCTACGGCCGGCTGGTGATCGCGGCCTCCGGCGTCACCGTCGATGGCAACGGTGCCCGCGCTATCGGGGCGGACGGCGGCGAGCCGAAGTCGTTCCGCGGCATCGGCGTCGAAGCCCGCGGCGTGTCCAACGTCGTCCTCAAGAACCTGACCGTCCGCGGGTTCGAAACCGGCCTGTGGGTGGAGGATGGGCGGAACTGGGCGGTCGAGGGCTGCGACTTCTCCGGCAACTTCGACGACCCGGCGTTCGGCTGGGGCCAACTCGGCCGCCGCGGCGGGATCGTGTTCGTCGGCGTGTCCGACTCGAAGGTGGTGACCTGCCGTGCCAACCGCAACTGGGCCGGCTGCGTCCTCGAGCGGTCATCCGGCAACCGGCTAACGGGCAACGACTTCTCCCACTGCTCCGAGGCGTGCCTGGAGTTGTGGCAGGCGTCGCGGAACACGGTCGAGAAGAACAAACTCGACCACGGCAACCGCGCCCGCCCGGACGAGGTCCACGCCCGGGATTCGTGTTGCGTGCTGGTCGAGAGCGGCTCCGACGGCAACACGTTCGCCGTCAACTCCTGCACCCACGGCGGCGACGGCATCTTCCTCCGCGCACTCAACGGCTGGGTCAGCACCGGCAACCGGTTCGTGCGGAATGACTGCTCGCACGCCCACAACCACGGCGTCGAGTGCTGGTGCCCCGGCAACACGTTCGAGGCCAACACCGCCAACCATTGCAGTTACGGCTTCTGGATGGGCGGGTCCGACCGCACGGTCCTGCGGGACAACGAGGCGTCCTTCAACGGCGACCCCCGCGGCAACCACTACTCGCCCCACCTGCCCGACAAGGGCCACGCCGGCATCGTCTTCATGCACGGCTCCGGCGCGCACGTCGTTTGCCGCGGTAATCGGTGCGTCGGCAACAACGGCGCCGGCATCGCCCTGATCGGCGACCGCGGCAGCAAGGGCGCCAAGTGGAAAGCATTCCACTGGGTCATCGACGGCAACACGCTCACCAAGAACCGCTGGGGCGTCTACGCCCAGTACGCCGACTGGATCGACCTCGGCGGCAACACGGTCGAGGGCAACACCGCCGGTGACTTCGAACGGGACGGCGGTGTGACCAACGTCACCGAGCACCCCGCCGACCCGCGGGTGACGGCCGCGCCCGCGGTGGTCGTCGCCGGGCCGGCGACGGTCCGCGTCGGGCACCGGGTTACGTTCGATGCGTCGCGGAGCACCGACCCCGGCGGCCGGTCGCTGAACTACCGCTGGCGGCTCGGCGACGGCACGACCGCCGACACGCCGCGGATCGAGCACGCATTCACCGCGCCGGGCTTCTACAGAGTCGGCGTCACCGCGACCAACGGGGCGCTGTCGGCCCTCGGGTCACGGGACGTGTTCGTGGTGGCCGACAGCCCCGAGCTGGGGACCGAGGCCGCGGCCGGGCGGTGGGACTGGATCGACCCGCAGTCGAAGGTCCGCTTCGCCGACGACACCGGGGTGAAGCTGGTCGGCCTGTCCAGCGTGCGGGCCGACGTCGGGCCGCCTTACAGTGGGGGACGAGTCGGACTGCGGTACACCCTCGCAGCGGGTGAGGTCTTCGACCCGTCGAAGAAGTCCCGGCTGGAGTTCTGGTTGCGGGCCGAGAACCCCAACATCCCTTGCTGGCAGGGCGAGAATCCGGTCGTGACACTGTCCGGCCCCGGCGGTGCCGCCCGCCGGCTCACGCCGAAGGCCGAGGTCATCGACTGGACCGACCGCCCGGAGTGCCGGGAGGACTGGCTCCTGGTCCGCGTCCCGCTCGCCGGGGACGCGGCCTGGGCCGCGGACGGCCCGCTGCCGCAGCGCGTCGAGGCGGTGTCCGTCGGCTTCGACTCGTGGGGCGCCAGGCCGTTCCGGGTCTGGCTCGATGGGATGCGGTTCGACTGACGGCCCGTCCGGCTGGCGGACGATGCGGCCGGACCCGGTACTCCCCGGTGGACGACCCTCGGCACGGCGGCCGCGGGCCGGCCCGCGGGACTACCGCCATGGCCATGCCCGCCCTGTCCGTCCTCATCGTCAGCGCCGGCCCCGCGGCCGAACTGGTCGCGGCCGTCCGCACGGCCGGGCACAACGTCCGCGTCGCCGGTGACTCCGCCGCCGACCCATCTGGCGGCACCCCGGATGTCGTCCTGCTGGACATGGCGAACCCGCCGGCCGAGGTGTTCGCGCTAGCCCAGCGGGTCGCGCACCGCGGCTGGCCGCAGCACCCGCTGCTCATCGCCGTCGGCGGGCCGACCGACCCGCCCGCCCGCCGGCGGACGGTCGCGGCCGGCATCGATTTGCACCTGCTGCCGCCGGCCGAGGGGGACGGGCTCATCTCCCTACTCGCCCGGTACGCCGCCCTGCTCCACCTCACCGGCCCGGGTCCGTCACGGTAGCGGCACGTCGCGGAGGACGAACGGCACGTCCACCGCCGTCGGCCGGCGGACGGCGAACGCCAGCCGGCCCGGCTCCGCCCCCGCCGCCGGCGGCCGGAACGTCGCCGTCAGCCGCACCGTGTACCACTTCTCGAACAGGCCGGCGATCTCGGCCGAGCCGGCGGCGACGGCGAACCGCCGGCCGGCGGCGTCCTCCAGTGCCAGGCCCTGGTACTCGCCGCCCGTCGCCGCCGTCACCTCCGTCTCGTCGGACAGCCCGCCCCACGGCCGGCCGAACCGCCCCACCCCGACCGGCCCGGACACCGGCAGGTCCAGCCGCGACCCGTACGGCAGTTGCACCTCGACCGCGACGCGGACCTCCTCCGGCGCCGGGCGGCTCAGAGACACGAGCGTCAGCGCCACGCCGCCGCCCCGCACCGTCCGGCCGACGGCGCCCGCCGGCCGCGGCAGGTCCACCACCTGCTCGGGGACGAACACGTGCACCGTGGCGACGCCGGCCAGCTCCCGGAGCCGCTTCGCCGCCGTCTCGTCCCGCGGCAGTCGCACCCCCACCGGCCCGCGCTTCCGGTCCGTCACTTGCGGCGGCACGCGGACACCCCGTGGCCAGTCGTCCCGCTCGTCCGGCGGGTCGGTCCACACCGGCCGCGCCGGCAGTGACCGCCCGCGATCGTCCACCGCCCGGTCGATCCGCAGGTCGCACGCCCCGTCCACGTGCAGCCGCGGCTCGGCGGCGACGTTGAGTACGACCAGCCGGTCCTTGCCAACCTCGGCCAGGAACGGCACCCCCGGCGGGAGCGCCCGGACGCGGACGGCCCCGGCGAGATGCACGGGCAGGGCCGGCCCCGTACCGTCGACCAGGGCCACGCGGCTCGCCGGCGACTGTATCGTCAGGGCGCTGACCTGGCCGCGGCGGACGAGCAGTTGGCCGACGATCTGCACGCCCTCGCCCGCCCCCGGCAGGTCGCCGGCCACCGCGACCGCGGCCGGCAGCGACCCGTGCCCGTCCCACTCGTGCAGGTCGGCCCGGTTGCAGACGAGCTGCACCGCCTGCCAGGCCGTCACCTTTTCCGCGACGAGGGTGACGGTGCGGCCCTGGAGCTTGGCCGCGTCCCCGTGCAGGGTGATGGGCGTGCCGGTGCGGCGGGACAGGTCGGCCACGGCATCGGCCAGCGGCGTCTTGTCGTAGTTCAGGGAGACGAAGGCCGGGGCGATCGCCCGGGCCGCGGCCTGGCGGCGTGTGATCCGTTCGACGAGTTCGGCTGCCCGGCGGCGGGTTTCCGTGTCGCCGGCCCGGGCGGCCTCGCGGAGTGCGTCCAGGGCCGCGTCGCCGAGCCGGTCGAGGGTGCG
>DASXAN010000685.1:0-4034 GCA_036406755.1 Gemmataceae bacterium | reverse complement strand
TACGACTTCGACCGGCTGCGGCGGAAGCTCGGCCTGACCGTGGAAGCGGCCACCGCGCCGGCGACCGCCGCGGCACCGACGCCGGCGGGCGACGTGACGGCAATGGGGGTCGCGGAGTTGTCCGGACTCGACCCGAACAGTCTCAGCGACGCCCTGCTGGAGCAGGCGTTCCGCTCGGCCGTGCAGCTGGACGCCCGCGAGCTGGCCGGGCGATTCGCCCGAGCGCTCGTCGGCCGGCCGGCGCAGGCCGGGGGTCCTGACCGTTGGCCGTTCTTCCAGCAGCTGATCCAAGAGGCCCAGGCCGCGGGCGACTACGACGCCGCGCTCGGCCTCGTGGACGAGGGGGAGAAGGCGGACTGCGAGGCGAACGAGGGCCGGCGGCGCAACGACTACGAGTTGCGCCGCGGCCGGCTGCTGGCCCGCGGGGGCCATGGCGAGCAAGCCCGCGACGTGTTCGACCGGCTGCTCGCCCGCACGCCGGAGAACGTGCAGGCGGCCGGCGGGGCGGCCGAGGCAATGTTGGGGGCGAAGCAGCCGAAGGACGCTCTCAAATTCGCGGAGCACGGGCTGGCTCAGGCGCGGGCCCAGAACAACCGCGATTCGGAGTCGTACTTCCTCGAACTCGTCCAGGCGGCGAAGAAGCAGGGGGCCTGACGGGTGGTCACACCGCCGTGACCCGGCGCGCCGCCGGCTTCGTTCCGAGTAACCCCTTGGCCGCCCGGGCCAGCCGCCGCACCGCCTCGCGAATCTGATCCGGGCCGGCGACGCCGTAGCATAGTCGAATCTCGTTCGACGGCAGCCGGCCTTCCAGCGCCACATGGCAGAACTCGCCGGGCACGTACAGCACGCCCTCCCGGAGACACGCCTCCATGAGCGGACTGCCCGGCCCGGTGCCGACGGCCGGCGGGAAGGTCAGCCAGACGTACAACCCGCCGGCCGGCTGCGTCCACCGGACGGCCGGCCACTCGCGGAACTCCGCCGCCAGCGCCTCCGTCGTCGCCCGGCACTTCGACTGGTACACGTCCCGCAACACCGCCACCTGCTGCTCGTACGCGCCGCTCTCTAGCAGCCGGTCCGCGAGGTATTGCGCCAGGTTGGCCGATCCGAAGTCGTGACTGCCCTTCAGCCGCAGCAGCGGGGCCATCAGGTCCCGCGGGACGACGCCGCACCCCATCCGGATGCCCGGGGCGCACGGCTTGGAGAACGTGGACGTGTAGATGACGTATTCGTTGTCCGGGTCCAAGCTCTTGAGGCTCGGCACGTCCGGGCCAGAGAACCGCAGCTCGCGGTAGGCGGCATCCTCCAGCACGACGATCCGGTGACGCCGACTGTACTGCCGGACCAACTCCATCAGCCGCTGGCGCCGCTTGGCGGACAGAGTCAGGCCCGTCGGGTTCTGGAAGTAGTCGATGGTGTAGATCAGCTTCAGCCGCTCCAGCCGGCCGGTCCGATCCAGGTCGCAGAGCGCGGCCTCCAGGGCGTCGGTGTCCATCCCCTCGGCGTCCATCGGCACGGGGATGACTTCGGCCCCGCGGCCCGCCAAGGCGGCGTGGTAGACGAAGTACGACGGCGCCTCGGTCACAACGATGTCGCCCGGGTCGAGGAGCAGCTCGGCGACGATGTAGAGCAGCTGCTGCGAGCCGGTCGTGACAACGACGTCTTCGACAGCCAGGCCCAGCCCGGCCGGCGTGGTGCCGTCGGCCGCGGCCAGCCGGTCGAGCAGTTTCGCCCGCAGCGGCGGGTGCCCCTGGGTCGAGCCGTACTGGAGGGCCGCCCGCGCCGAATCCGGCCGGCCGAGTAGATCGGCCAGGGCGGCGGCCGTCGTTTCCGCCGGCAGCGAATCCTCGTCCACGAAGCCGGCGGCAAGGCTGATCAGGCCGGGGTTCTCCAGGGCGACCTTCATGAAGTGGCTGATCGGCTGCTCGGGCGTCCGGGCGGCGAGCCCGGACAGGCGGACGGACGGCGGTGGCATGGTCACTCCCACGGAAACGAACGACCCCCAGGTTTGATCCCGGGGGTCGAGTCTGAAGGCGTCGTTCAGAGGTCGTCACCCGGGGTCATCCGGACCCGGCGGCGGCAGCGGTGGCAAGGGCGGCGGCAATCCGCACGCACCAGGCAACCAGGCTCGCAACACCGACGGTCACGGATCGTCCCCTCGAAGGTGTTTTCGACCTACCGCATATCTATCATCGGCTCCGGCCCGTGACAAGCTGATTTTGTCCTCGACACTCGATTCGGGGGCGGGCCGGGGACGGCTGATCACTGGAACGTGTCGAACACGGCGACGTTCGGGCACAGCTGCTGAAGGCGGTGGGTGAGGAAACCCTTGATCTCGCCGACCGTCCGCATTTTCAGCACCCGCCGGGCGATGTCGCGGGCCGTGGTGCAGTCGATCGCCCGGACCAGTTCCTTGATCGTCGGCACGAACCCGGGGCTCATGCTGTATTCCCGCAGCCCCATGCCGAACAGTGTCAGCACACACCGCGGTCGGCCTGCCATCTCGCCGCACAAGGTCACCGGCTTGTCTCGGGCGTTACAGGCGGAAATCACCTGGTTGAGCAGCCGGTAGATCGCCGGCGAGAACGGGTCGCAGAGGTGAGCCACCTTCGGGTTGTCCCGATCGGCGGCCATGACGTACTGGAGCAGGTCGTTCGACCCGATGCTGGCGAAATCGACCTCGTCGAGAATGTCCCCAATGCAGAGTGCCGCGCTGGGCACCTCGATCATAACCCCGAGCGGTACGTTTTCGGCGAATTGCAGGCCGTCGCGACGCAGGGCGTCCTCGGTGCGCTTGACCCACCGCTTCAACCGCTGCACCTCCTCGAGCGTCGAAACCATGGGGAACATGACCCGGATGCGGCCGTGGGCTCCCGCCCGGAGAATGGCCCGCAGTTGCGTCTGGAAGAACTCCGGATACTCGGTACTCAGGCGGATGCTCCGCCAGCCCATGAACGGGTTCGCCTCGCGGTGGTTGCCCAGGTACGGCACCTGCTTGTCCCCGCCCAGGTCGAGGGTCCGGACCGTCACCGCCCGGCCAGGGGACGCCTCAATGACCGCCCGGTAGGTGGCGAGTTGCTCCTCCTCGGTCGGGACGGCCTGGTGCGTCAGGAACAGGTACTCGGTCCGGTAGAGGCCGACGCCGACGGCGCCGACCTGCCCGGCCGCGACCGCGTCGGACGGGCCGTTGACGTTGGCCAGCAGGTCCACCGTCGTGCCGTCCCGGCAGACGGCCGCGAGGTCGCGGTTCTCGACCATCCGGTCGCGGAGGTGGACGTATTCCCGCTGGAGCTTGCGGTAGGCCGACTCGACCTCGGGCCCGGGGTTGACGTGGACGACGCCCTCGCGGCCGTCGAGCACGACAAGGTCGCCCGTCTGCACCTCGCGGAGCAGGTGATCCAAGCCGGACACGGCCGGGATGCCCAGGGAACGTGCGAGGATGGCGGCGTGGCCGGTGGTGCCGCCGGTTTCGGTCATGATCCCGGCGACGGGCAACCGCTCGAACATGACCGCCTGCGACGGCAGGATCTCCGGGGCGGCGAGGATGACCGGCTCGTCGGGCTTAAGGAAGTCCGGGGTGTGCTGGAGCGTCAGGTGGGCCATGACGCGGCCGACCACGTCCCGCACGTCCGACAGCCGCTCGCGGATGTAATCGTCGGGGATCTTGTCGAATAGCGCGGCGTACTCGTCCAGGGTCGCCTGGAGGGCGGACCCGGCGTCCATGTGGTCGTGCAGGATGCGTGCGGTGACCTTGCCGATAAGGGCCGGATCGCGGAGGAGTGAGCGATGGGCCCGGAAGATGGAAGCCTCCTGCTCCCCGACTTGCTTGCTCACCCGGTCGATGATACCGTCCAGTTCGGCCGCCGCGGCCGTGGTCGCGTTCTCGAACCGCGTCGCTTCGCCGGACAGGGCGGCGGCGTCGAGGACCGTGGGGTGGTGCCGCGCGAGGACTTCGTCCACGCGGTAGGCCCGCGCCACGGCCACCCCCGGGGAGACGGGCACACCTTTCATCATGGCCGCATACTATCCGTCCGTGT
>DASXAN010000684.1:0-3923 GCA_036406755.1 Gemmataceae bacterium | reverse complement strand
AGCCAGGCCATCATGTACCCGCCGTAGCTGCCCCCGGCCGCGGACATGCGGCCGGTGTCGATCCACGGCTGCTTCGCAAACCAGTCCGTGGATTTGAGGATGTCCTCCATCGGTTTCGTCCCGAGGTCGCCCGTGATCGAGTCGGTGAACTTCTGGCCGAACCCGGTCGAGCCGTGGAAGTTGACGCAGGCGACGACCCAGCCGCGGGCGGCCCACACCTGCGGGTTCCAGCGGAACGAGAAGTCGTTCGTGATCGCCCCGTGCGGCCCGCCGTGGACCATCTGCACCAGCGGCCACTTCTTCGCCGGGTCGAACTCCGGCGGGAAGATGACCCACATCTGCACCGGCTGGTCGTTTGCCCCCTTGATGGTGTGGCTCTCGACCTTGCCGAGCTTCCATGACTCGACCAGCGCGTCGTTGAAGTGGTCGATGGGGATGGCGTTGCCAGTGGCCGGGCGGTGGGCGGACACCCGCGGCGGCTTGTCGAAGCTCGACGTCAGGAACACAGCGACGCGGTCGTGGGCGGCCACGTCCATCGCCTGCTCGGAGTACGGCGGCGTGTCGCCGGAGACCTTCGGGTTGTCGATGCCGACGAAGCCGATCCGGTGGAACCCGCGGACCTCCGTCTCGAAAAAGAGCCGCTTGCCGTCCGGCAGCCATTTCGGGCTGGCGACGGAGTAGGCGAAGTCCGGCGCGAGCGGCCGGGTCTTGCCGCCGCGCTCGTGCAACATCAGCCTAGCCGTGTCGGCGTAGAAGTACTTCGTCGTCTGCCGGACGAAGGCGATCGACTTACTGTCCGGGCTGTATGCGGGACTGAAGTCATCGGCCGGGTTGTCGGCCGTCAGGTTCTCCGGCTTCACCCCGGGTTGGTTGAGGGCGAGGGTGAACAGGTCGCGGTTCTCGTCCAGGCCCGGCTCGGCGACGTTCTCGCTGACGAAGCAGAGTTCCGAACCGTCGGGGGCCACGTCGTAGTCGCGGTCGGTCGGCTGGTGCGGCGGCAGGTAACGGCCGGTGCCGGCGAGCAGGTTCTTATGGTTGCCGGTGGCCCTGTCCACGGCGAAGACGTGCGGCCGCTTGCCGTCAGCCAGCCACTGGTCCCAGAAGCGGAACTCCGCCCCGTCGATCACGAGCGCCTTCGACTTGGCCTCCTTCTGCTCCTTTTCCCGTTTGCGGTGGGCGTCGTCGTCCGGCGTGTCGGGCCAGGTCCAGACAATGCCATAGACGGTCTTCGAGTCGCCGGACCATTTGAGGTTGGACGGTCCCATCGGCAGGTGGGACAGCCGCCGGGCCTCGCCGCCGAACGGCGGGATGACGTACACCTGCGGCTGCTCGTCCCCGGCCCGCTTGGCGACGAAGGCGATGTGCTGGCCGTCCGGCGACCACTTGGGGCCGGAGCTCTTGCCGCCGGCGCGGGTGAGCTGCGTCTGGGTTTTGCCATCGGTCGAGAGTAGCCACAGGTCGGAGGTGGTGTCGTCCTTGTCGAGGTCGGTGCGGGTGACTTCGACGACGCACCACTTGCCGTCCGGGGCGATCGACGGCGGGCCGACCCGGGCCACCCGCCACAGGTCTTCGGGCGTGATGGGCCGCTTCGCCGGGGCGTCGGCGGCCGGACACGGGAGGGCGGTGATAACAACGACGACGGCGGCGAGAAGGGGTTGGCGCATGACGGCGGCCGGTTCCTGCGGGGAGCTGGGTGACGGCCCCTAGGCTATCCGCAGACACCGGCCGCCGCAAGGATGGCGAGGAGTCACTCCCCGACCATCTTCCGGAACTCCGCCTCAGTCAGCACCGGCACGCCGAGCGCCTTCGCCTTGTCCAGCTTGCTGCCGGCCTTTTCGCCGGCCACCACGAAGTCCGTCTTCTTCGACACGCTCCCGGCCGGCTTGCCGCCCAGCTTCCGGATCAGCGCCTCGATCTCCTCCCGCCCGTAGTGCGTTAGCGACCCGGTCACCACCACCGTCTTGCCCGTCAGGTCGGCCGACCCGGCGGGCGCCTGCCGCTTCTCCTCCGTCAGTTTCAGTGCCAGCTCGCGGAACTCAGCGATCAGCTGCCGGCCGGCCGACGACTGGAAGTACTCGTGAATCCGCCGCGCCCGCTCCGGGCCGATCCCCTCCACCTGCGCCAGCCGCTCTTCCGACGCATCCATCAGGTCGTCGATGTTGCCGAACGCCTGGGCCAGCTCGTCGGCCATGCTGTCGGCGACCATCGGGATGCCCAGCCCGGCCAGCAGCCGGCCCAGCCCGCGGCCTTTGCTATCCACGATCCCTTGCAGCAGGTTGTCTGCCGACTTCGCCCCCATCCGCTCCAGGCCGAGCAACTGTTCCTTCGTCAGCCGGTAGACGTCGGGCAACTCCTTCACCAGCCCGCCGTCCACCAGCTGATCGACCAGCACCTTGCCCAGCCCCTCGATGTCCATCGCGTCCCGGCGGGCGAACTGGAGCACCTGCCGCTTCACCTGCCCCTGGCACTTGTCCCGCGGGGCGGAGCAGTAGACGTTGGGGCTGCCCTCGTCCCGCCTGGTCGGCGAGCCGCACACCGGGCAGTGCTTGGGGAAGTGGAACTTCTTCTCCGCCCCGGTGCGGGCGGCCGTCTCGACCCGCACCACCTGCGGGATGATCTCGCCGGCCTTCTCGACCACCACCATGTCGCCGACGCGGACGTCCTTGCGGTCGATCTCGTCGGCGTTGTGCAGGCTGGCCCGGCTGACGGTCGTGCCGGCCAGCCGGACCGGCGGGTCGAAGTGGGCCACCGGCGTCAGCTTGCCCGTCCGCCCGACCTGGACCTCGATCCGCTCCAGCTTGGTCACCGCCTGCTCGGCCGCGAACTTGTACGCCCGGGCCCAGCGGGGGAACTTGCTCGTGAACCCCAGCCGCCGCCGCTGGCCGGCGTCGTCCACCTTGATCACCATGCCGTCGGTGTCGTACGGCAGCTCGTGCCGCTTCTCGGCCCACGTCTCGCAGTAGGCGATGACCGCCTCGACGTCCGGGCAGACCTCGACGTGCGGGTTGACCGGGAACCCGAACCGCTTCAGTAGGTCCAGCAGGTCCTGGTGGGACTTGACCGCGACGCCGTCCGTCGCACCGAGGGCGTAGGCGAAAAACCGCAGCCGCCGCGCGGCGGTGAGCTTCGGGTCGAGGAGCTTCAGCGTGCCGGCGGCGGTGTTGCGGGGGTTGGCGTACGGCTCCTCGCCGGCGGCCGTCCGTTCGCGGTTGATGCGGACCAGCTCGGCCCGGGTCATGTACACCTCGCCGCGGGCCTCGAACAACGGCGGCGGGTCGTCGCCGTGCAGGCGGAGCGGGACCTCGGTGATCGTGCGGACGTTGTGGGTCACGTCGTCGCCGCGGAGGCCGTCGCCGCGGGTGGCCGCCACCGTCAGCCGGCCGGCCTCATACGTGAGCGAGCAGGCGACGCCGTCGATCTTCAGCTCGACGACGTAGGTGACCGGCTCGCCGCCGAGGAGCTTGCGGGTGGCGCGGTCCCACTCCCGCAGCTGGTCGGGGTTGTAGGTGTTGTCGATCGACAGCATCGGCTCGCGGTGCGTGACCGTGCGGAAGCCGTCGATCGGCTCGCCGCCGACCCGCTGGGTCGGGCTGTCCGGCGTGACCAGCTCGGGGTGCTGGGATTCGATCGCCCGCAGCTCTTCGAGCAGCCGGTCGAACTCGCGGTCGGAGATTTCCGGCTTGGCCGCGACGTAGTAGAGGCGGTTGTGCCGGTCGATTTCGCGGCGGAGGTCGGCGGCACGTTTGGCGGGAGAGGCCATGGTGAGGAGTGGGGAGTGAAGAGTGAGGAGAAAGCGACGCGCCCTGAGATTACCTTGTGGGACGGGAGATGCAACGTCGGCTGGCCCGGCCCCTCTCCTCAGTCCTCACTCCCCACTCCTCACCTTCTTGTGCTGCCGCCACCGGTCCAGGCCCATGCTCGCC
>DASXAN010000683.1:0-10720 GCA_036406755.1 Gemmataceae bacterium | reverse complement strand
GTCACCTGGTACCCGGAGTTGCTCAACGAGGCGGCCGACGCCCTGGCCCGACAGCTGACCAAGCTCAGCCGTGGCGACCTGGCCCGGGAGAGCCTGGAGCGGTATGGGGCGTTCGTCCTGGCCCGCGACATTGAGGAGGCGGCCGCCCTAACGAACCAGCTCGCCCCGGAGCACCTGCACATCCAAACGCGGGATCCGGAGGCGTTTGCCGACCGGATCGAGTCCGCTGGGGCGATGTTCCTCGGCCACTTCACGCCGGTGGCCCTGGGCGATTATGCCGCCGGCCCGTCGCACGTCCTGCCGACCGGCGGCACGGCCCGGTTCACCAGCGGGCTGACGGCAAACGACTTCCTGCGGTGTTCGAGCGTGCTGTCGTTCACCCTGCGGGGGATGAAGCATCTGGCCGAAGACGTGGTCCGGCTGGCGGAGAAGGAGGGGCTAACGGCCCACGCCCATAGCGTCTCGATCCGGATGTCGGAGACGAAGCTGCCGGCCCGGCCGCCGAAGAAAGCGGTTAAGAGTTCGTCGTAGGGGCGTCGCCCCAGGTCAAGAACACCAAGAAGACCAAGAACACCGTTTTTGGGTATTGGGCAAAAACGGTATTCTTGGTCTTCTTGATTTGAGGCCCAACCTCAATCATGATCCGACCGGCCATCCAGGCGATGCAGGGGTACACCCCCGGCGAGCAGCCGCGGGGCGGCGAGATCATCAAGCTCAACACGAACGAGAATCCGTATCCTCCTTCCTCGAAGGTAGTTGAGGCAATCCATGCCGCTCTGACCGGCGACCGCCTCCGCAAATACCCCGACCCGCTGGGCACCGACTTCCGCCACGCTGCTGCCCACGTCCTGTGCGTCGAGCCCGAGGCCATCCTCATCGGCAACGGCTCCGACGACATCCTCACCATTCTGACTCGGGCCTTCGTGCCGGGGGGCGGCTTGGTTGTCTCGCCGACGCCGAGCTACCTGCTCTACCGGACACTGGCCGAGATCCAAGGGGCCCGGTTCCGGACGATACCATACACGGCGGACTGGCGGTTGCCCGAGCCGTGGCCGGTCCGCGACGCTAACCTGACCTTTGTCGCCAACCCGAACTCGCCGTCCGGGACAACGGTGCCGCTGGCGGAACTGGAAAGGCTCGCGGACCAGGCCATCGGCGCGGTCGTGATTGACGAAGCGTACGTGGACTTCGCCGACACCATGGCCCTACCCTTGCTCCGCCGGCCGAACGTGGTCGTCACCCGGTCGCTGAGCAAGTCGTATTCGTTGGCCGGCATTCGCTTCGGCTACGCGGTCGCCGCCCCGGCGTTGATCCGCGAGTTGCTGAAAGTCAAGGACTCGTACAACTGCGACGTGCTGAGCCTGGCCGCCGCGACGGCCGCAGTCGAGGACCAGCCGTACCTGCGCGACACGCGGGCCAAGGTCGTGGCGATCCGGGAGCGGCTCACCGGGGAGTTGAAGCGGCTGGGCTTCGACGTGACGCCGAGCCAGGCGAATTTCGTCTGGTGCCGCCGCGATGACCGGCCGGTGCGTCCGATCTACGAGGCGCTGAAGGAGCGGCGGATTCTGGTGCGGTACATGAAGTACGACGGCTATGGCGACGGCCTGCGGATCAGCGTCGGCAGCGACCGCGAGATCGACCGACTCCTTTCAGAACTTCGCACATTGCTCCCATGAGCGCCGCCCTCCTGCTGGCGATCATCTGTGCGGCCCCACCGGGGATGGAATACGTCCGCGTCGCCCCGGATGACAAGCACTTCGTCCTCGCCACCTCTGGCCAACAATTCGTCCCCTGGGGCCTGAACTACGGCTGCACCGACAAGCTCATCGAGGAGTATTGGGAGTCCGACTGGGCAAGGGTCGAAGCCGATTTCGCCGCCATGACGCGACTCGGGGCCAACGTCGTTCGGATCCACCTCCAGCTGGCGGCGTTCATGGACGGCCCCGACAAGCCGAACGAACGGTCGCTGCGGCAGCTCGGCCGGCTGCTCGACCTGGCCGAGCGGACCGGCGTGTACCTCGACCTGACCGGGTTGGCCTGCTACCGGACCGCGGCGGTCCCTAAGTGGTACGACATGCTGTCGGACGCCGACCGCTGGGCGGTACAGGCCCGCTTCTGGGAGGCGGTCGCCGGCCGCTGCGCCGACAGTCCGGCGATCTTCTGCTACGACCTGATGAATGAGCCGATGGCCCCGGGCGGCCAGCGGAAGCCGGGCGACTGGTACTCCGGCAAGCCGCTGGGCGGGTTCGACTTCATTCAGTGGGTCGCCCTCCACCAGTCCGGCCGGCCGCGGGACGAGATCGCCCGCCAGTGGATCCACACGCTAACCCGGGCCATTCGCAAGCACGACCGGCGGCACCTGGTCACGGTCGGCCTGCTGCCGCCCCTGCCGAAGTGGGGCCACCTGTCCGGCTTCCTGCCGAAGACGGTCGCCCCGGAACTGGACTTCGTTAGCGTGCACATTTACCCGGAAGCGGGTAAAGTGGAGGAGGCGATCACGACGTTGCGGGAGTTCGCCGTGGGTAAGCCGGTGGTGGTCGAGGAGACGTTCCCGCTGTCCTGCGCGGTGGGGGACCTGCGGGCGTTCCTGGTCCGGTCGCGGCCGGTCGCCTGTGGCTGGATGGGCCACTACGCCGGCGAGACGCTTGAGCGATACGCCGAGCTGGAGCGGAAAAAGAAGCTGACGGTGCCGCAAACCCTGTGGCGCGACTGGCTGACGCTGTTCCGCGACCTGAAAGCCGAGATGACCGGTCCGCCGCCGAAGTGACAACCATGCCCCGCACCGTCACCATCCAGCGGGCCACGACCGAGACGAAGGTCGAGATGACCCTCGACCTCGACGGAACCGGCCGCGCCTCCGTCGCCACCGGCGTCGGCTTCTTCGACCACATGCTCGCCCACGTCGCCCGCCACGGCCTGTTCGACTTGACCGTGAAAGCCGACGGCGATCTGCACGTGGACGCCCACCACACCGTCGAGGACGTGGGCATTTGTCTCGGCCAAGCGCTCCGTGAAGCGCTGGGCACGAAGGCGGGCATCCGCCGCTACGGCGACTGCACCTTGCCGATGGACGAGGCCCTGGTCACGGCGGCCGTGGACCTGAGCGGGCGGGCCTACTTCGGCTGGCGGGTCGAGGTGCCGAACGAGTTGCTCGGCACCTTTGCGGCGCCGCTCGGGGAGGAGTTCTGGCGGGCCGCGGCCCACGCCGGGGCGTTCAACCTGCACGTGATCGGCCACGCCGGGCGGAACACGCACCACGTCCTCGAAGCCGTGTTCAAGGCGACGGCCCGGGCGCTGCGGCAGGCGGTCGAGCCGGACCCGCGGTCGTCGGACGTGCCGTCGACGAAAGGCGTCTTGTAAGGACAAGTAGCCCCGCTATCGGAGGCGCGGTGATGTGGCGTGGTGGCGGACTGACAGTCACATTCCTGATATCGGCCGCTGTAGCCCGGGCCGGCGACCCGCAGGCGAATGAGCTGGTCGGGCTGATGACCCAGGCGGTGCGGGCGACGACTGAGCAGTTGCAACTCGTCCAGCACACCGCGGGGGCGCGACTCTCGGCCGATGCGCTCGGGCAGCTGGACCATTACGTCGCCGGAATGCTCGCCGAGGAGCGCCGCGTGCCGGTCGCCCAGGCCGACGCGGCAATCCTCGACGCGTTCGACCGGGCGGTCAAGGACCTGCGGCCGGAGTGGGGCCGGGTGTCCGGTCAGGAGGATTTGAAGGCGGTGCTGACTCCGCTGGCAGCGACCCGCCGCGTCGTCGCCGAGCGGGCCGGCGGGCGTGCGGGCCTGGCGGTCCGCGGCGTCGAGTCGATCGCCGCGGCGGTGCAGGCCCACGAGCTGCGGTACGGCCGGCCGCCGGAACGGCTGGAGCAGCTGGCCGCGCCGCCCAACGGCGGCAAGTCCTTTCTCGGCAACCAACCGCTGACCGACCCGTGGGGTCGGCCGTACCGGTACGACCCGGCCGGCGGCAGGAACGGCGGGGTCCGCCCGGACGTATGGTCCCTCGGACCGGACGCGGCCGACGCGAACGGCGTCATCGGCAACTGGCAGGCGATGAACGACAGACCGAGGGGATAGCCACCGCCCCGGCCGTCTTGCCCCCGCGCCCGCGGCCGGGTAGGCTGGCGGAGGCAACTCATTCGCCGCGAACATCAGCGAGACACCCGCCATGAGCACTGACGCCGGAACCGGGGCCGACCGCTCCCAGATGAAGCAGCGCGAGTTCATGCAACTGCTGCCCCTTACCCTGGCCATCGCCGGCCTGCCGGAGGCCGAACACGGCCGGTATTACAACGAGGGCCAACTGGAGGTCCGGGCCAACGTGCTCAAGCAGGCGTTCAAGTTCGCCCGCCAAGTCGTCATCGACGTCTCGAAGCTATGACGGCGGCCCGGCCGGCCGGTCGCCGACGGCCAGGGCGTAGGCGACGGCGTACGCCCGGCAGTGGGAGATCGAGATCAGCACGTCGCGGATGCCGATGGACCGGGCGTGGTCCTCGGTGGCGGCGTGCAGGCGGACGGCCGGCTTTCCGGCCGGGTCGTTGGCCACCTCGATGTCGGTCCAGCACAGGCCCTTACTCCATCCGGTGCCGAGGCACTTCAGCACCGCCTCCTTGGCCGCCCACCGGCCGGCGAAGTGCTCGGTGGCGTGCTTGGACCGCTGGCAGTACCGCAGCTCCCGCTCGGTAAACACGCGGGTCAGGAACAGCTCCCCGTGCTTCTCGATCATCCGCCGGATGCGGAGGCATTCGACGATGTCGGTGCCGATGCCGAGGATGTCCATGGTTCATTTCTTACCGCTTGCGGCGATGCGGGGCGAGCACCTGCGTCGCTAAGCCGCAAGCGGCTCGATCCCTACAATTCCGGTACGGACTGACCCGCGCCGGAGTTGTACGATGCCCCACGGACCCGGGCAACCGCCCCCGGACCTGCTCGCCGACCTGACCCCCGCCCAGCGGGAAGCCGCCACCCACCTCGAGGGGCCACTGCTGATCCTGGCCGGGGCCGGCAGCGGCAAGACGCGGGTCATCACCCGTCGCGTCGCCTGGCTGTTGTCCCAGGGCGTCCGGCCGTCCAACATTCTCGCCATCACGTTCACGAACAAGGCCGCCGGCGAGATGCGGCAGCGGGTCGAGGCGTTGGTGCCCAACAGCCGGGTGTGGGTGAGCACGTTCCACAGCCTCGGCGCCCGCCTGCTGCGGCAGTACCACGACCGCGTCAACATCGACCGCAACTTCACCATCTACGACCAGGCCGACCGGACCAAGCTGGTCAAGGACGCGCTGGAGGCGGTCGGCATCGACAACATCCGCTTCACGCCGGATCGCATCGGCGGAGCGATCAGCAAGGCGAAGAACCAGCTGCTGACGCCGGAAAAGTACGAGCAAAAGGCGTCGGACTTCCTCAGCCAGACGGTGGCGCGGGTGTACTACCAATATGAGAAGCGGCTCCGAGAGGCGAACGCCCTGGACTTCGACGACCTGCTGCTCCTGCCGGCGCTGGCACTGCGGCACGACGAGGAGTTGCGAACGGAACTCGACAGCCGCTTCCGGTTCGTGCTGATCGACGAGTACCAGGACACGAACACGGCCCAGTACGAGATCGCCCGCCGGTTGTCGGTGGACAACCCGAACATCTGCGTGGTCGGCGACCCTGACCAATCGATTTACAAATGGCGTGGCTCCGACATCCGCAACATCCTCGACTTCGAGCGCGACTTCCCCGACGCCCGCGTCATCACCCTCGACCTGAACTACCGCTCGACCAAGTCGATCCTGGCCGCGGCCGACGCCCTCATCGCCCACAACAAGCAGCGCAAGCCCAAGGACCTGCGGACCGACAACTCCCGCGGCGAGCCGGTCCGCGCCCTCACCTTCGACACCGGCCTGGACGAGGCCGAGGGCGTCGTCCGCCGGATCAAGGACGCCCACGACCGCGCCGGCCGGCCGTACCGCGACTTCGCAGTGTTCCTGCGGGTCAACGCCCTATCGCGGGCGCTGGAGTCGGCGTTCGTCAAGCACGGCGTGCCGTTCCAGATCGTCAAGGGACTGGCGTTCTTCGAGCGGAAAGAAAACCGCGACGTGCTGGCGTATCTGCGGTTGCTCGTTAACCCGCAGGACACGCTGTCGTTCCTGCGGGCGGTCAACGAGCCGGCCCGCGGCGTCGGCGACGTATCGCTCAGACATCTGCGGGCCTACGCGGAGCCGCGGGAGATGCCGCTGCTCGCGGCGGCCGGCGAGGTGGCGAAGATCCCGCAGATCAAAGGCAAGGCGGCGGCCGGACTACGCGACTTCGCCCGCATTATGGCCGACCTGCAACGGCACCTGGAAGATCCGCCCGACGAGGTCATCCGCCAGGTGATCGAGAAGAGCGGCTACCGGGCGATGTTGACGGGGTCCAAAGACGAGGACGACGCCGAGCGGCTGGCGAACGTTGAGGAACTGATCACCGCCGCACGCCAGTTCGCGGCTGAGGACGAGTCGCGGACCATCGCCGACTTCCTCGAGCAGATCACGCTGGCGAGTGACGTGGATAGCTACGACGAGCGGCAGGACTGCGTCTCGGTCATGACCCTGCACGCGGCCAAGGGGCTGGAATTCCCGGTCGTGTACATGCTGGCCGTCGAGCAGGGGCTGTTGCCGCACGAGCGGAGTCTGGCGAACGACGAGGACGTGGAGGAAGAGCGGCGGCTGTGCTTCGTCGGCATGACGCGAGCCAAGCGGGAGCTATACCTGAGCCACGCCCGGCTGCGGGAGTTCCGCGGGCAGGCGCTATACGCCGTGCCGAGCATGTTCCTCGACGAACTGCCCCACGACGATGCGACGGTCGAGGCGATCGACCTAAGCCACCACGGCGGCGGGCCGCAGGCACCGGACTACTGGCGGGGCGGCTCGGCCGCGGCCGACGAGGGCTGGCACGACGCCGGTTACTCGCGGCAGCAGCCGGCTCAAGCGAGGCCGGATGAGAACGGTTACGCGGTCGGCGTGATCGTCGAGCATGGCATGTACGGCCGCGGTCAAATCCTTGATCTGAGCGGCCACGGGTCGCTGCGGCGGGTGAAGATTCGCTTCGCCAAGGCGGGCGAGAAGACGTTCGTTGTGGACAAGGTGAAGTTGACCGTCATTCACGACGATTGACCGAAAGACTGCAATGACGCCCACCCTCGACGACCTCGACCGCGCTCTCCGCGCGTGGGCCGACCAGCACGGCATTGCGGTGGCCAATCGCGCGCTCGGCCCGGAGAGGTCTGGGGCCTTCGACGGCCCGACCGTCACCATCAACCCCATCTACGACCCGGAAAGCCAGGCGTTCGTCCTCGCTCACTCGCTCGGTAGTGTCGTGGTCTGGACGCTCGACCAGGCCCGGTCACGGACCACCTACGATGCGCTCCGGGACGCCAAGCGAGATCGCGACGGCAACCGCGATCAGTTCGAGGAGGCACTGGATGCCTGGGCCGCCCACGAGGAAGCCGCGTCCGAGTACGCCGTCGGCATGCTCGCCCAGGTCGGGCACGACTGGGCCGTGCCGGCGTACACGGAGTTCGCCCGGGCCGACCTGGATATGATGCTCGCATTTCACCGCCACGGCCGCGGGCCGGTCTGGCGGCGGTTCTTCCCCGAGTGGCGACAGCGGCTGGCCCGCGGCGAGGTCGTGGCCCGGCCATACGTCCCGCGCCCGCCCCCCCCAGACTTCCGGCCGGTGCATCGCATCCCGCCTCAGGAGGTGTTCCGCGAGGAGGCCGGCCGGCCCGGCGACTAACCGGCGGCGGACTGTTCGGCGTCCGACCGGCCCGGTAGGATTGTCATCAGTCCGACCCCGCCGTGTCCCGGGTGCCGCCATGTTCTGCCTGTCCGCCTTCGCCGACGAGATTAGCCCCGACCCGCAGGTGCAGGTGGACGTGCTCAAGCAGTGCGGCGTCCGCCACATCGAGTTTCGCTCGATCCTCAAGACCAACGTCCTCGCCCTGACCGACCACCAGGTCAACGAGTTCAAGTCACTGCTCGACCGCAACGGGTTCCAGCTCTCCGCGATCGGCTCGCCGCTCGGCAAGATTCGGGTCGATGAGCCGTTCGGCCCGCACCTGGACAAGCTGGACCGGGCGATCGAGCTCGCCAAGAAGTTTGGCACGCCAAGTATCCGCATCTTCTCTTACTACCCGGCCCACGGCGCGACCGAGGCGGACTGGCCGAAGCACCGCAGCGAGGTCCTCAAGCGGATGGGCGAGAAGGTCGAGCGGGCCGAGACGGCCGGCGTCCGGCTGTTGCACGAGAACGAGCACCGCATCTACGGCGACTCGCCGGAGCGCGTCGCCGACTTGCTCGAACAGATTCAGAGCGTGTCGCTCGGGGCGGTGTACGACCCGGCCAACTACGTCTTCTGCGGCTACGACCCGCTCGTCGGCTGGGAGAAGTCGAAGCACCGCGCCGTCCACTTCCACGTCAAGGACTGGGTCCACGGCGAGGAGCACGGCCGGGTGGCGGGCGAGGGCCACGGCCGCATCGCCGACGTACTCGCCGACGCCGTCAAGCGCGGCTACGACGGGTTCGCCACGCTGGAGCCGCACCTGCTCGGCGGCGGCCCGACCGGAGGCGTCACCGGGCCGGAGCTGTTCCCGGAGGCGGTCGAAGCACTGCGGGCCATCTTCCGCAAGGTCGGCGCTCAAGAGAGAATGGCATAGGGCCCCGACCCCACCGCGGAGGAATCGCATGGCCACCGCCACGCTCCCGGCCGGCCCGAAGGGCGGGCTGCTCACCGGCCACCTGTCGCACTTTCGAGCCGGCCCGATCACGTTCCTCGACCGCTGCGTCCGCGAGTACGGCGACTTCGTCCTGCTCCGGATCGGGTTCAAGAAGATCCTGCTCGTCAGCGACCCGGCCGCCATTGAGGAAGTTCTCATCACGAAGAGCCGGGACTTCATCAAGCACTTCGGCCTGAAGCAGACGCGGCAGCTGCTCGGCGACGGCCTGTTGAACAGCGAGGGCGAGTTCTGGCTGCGGCAGCGGCGGCTGGCCCAGCCGGCGTTTCACCGCGACCGCATTCAGCAATATGGCCGAGACATGATCGACCACGCCCGGCGGATGCTCGCCGGTTGGCACGACGGCGACCGCCGCGACCTGGTCGTGGAGATGATGGAGCTGACACTCAAGATCGCCGCCAAGACGCTCTTCGACGCCGAGGAGACCGGGGACGCGGCCGTCATCCGGGAGCAACTGGCCAAGTCGATCCGCCTGTTCAACGAGCGGTTCATCAGCCTGATCCGCCTGCCGCTCGGCTGGCCGACGCCGCAGAATCTGAAGATGCGCGGTGTCACCCGCCGGTTGAACGAGATCATCCACAAGTACATTGCCCAGCGGCGGCGGGAGGGCGTCGGCGACCGGCACGACCTGCTGTCGCTGCTGCTCCACGCCAAGGACGAGGCCGGCGACGGCACCGGCATGACCGACGCCCAACTCCGCGACGAGGTCATGACCCTGTTTCTGGCCGGGCAGGAGACGACGGCCCTGGCCCTGTCATGGACGTGGTACCTGCTCTGCGGACATCCCGAGGTCGAGGATCGGCTGGTGGCCGAGTTGCGGGACGTGCTCGGCGACCGGCCGCTGACCGTCGAGGATGTGCCGCGGCTGAAATACGCTGAGGCGGTGATCAACGAGTCGATGCGGCTGCACCCGCCGGCTTATGTCCTGGGCCGGGAGGCGATCCGCGACACCTCCGTCGGCGGCCACCACGTGCCGAAGGGGTGGACGGTGTTCATGGCCCAGTCGGTGCTGCACCGCGACCCGCGGTGGTGGCGGGAGCCGGACAGATTCCGCCCCGAGCGGTGGCTGGACGGCTCGACGAAGAACCTGCCGAAGTTCGCCTACTTCCCGTTCGGCGGCGGCCCCCGCATTTGCATCGGCAACACATTCGCCATGATGGAGACGGTCGTCGTGCTAGCGGAAGTCGCCCGGCGGTTCCACTTCGAGCGGACCGACGCCGAGCCGATCGAGCCGATCCCGTCGATCACGGTTCGCCCGTCGCGGCCGCTCAACGTCGTGCTGCACGAGCGCCGCCCGCCCGCCTGACATGCCGCTGCAACAAGTCCACCTCCGCGTCAACGACGCCGCCACCGGCCGGCCGACGCCGGTGCGCCTCCGCGTCACCGACGCCGCCGGCAACTACTACGCCCCGTACGGCCGGGCGGTCGAGTTCGCGGTCGGCGTCGGCGAGGACGTCGGCGGCAACGTGATGATTGGGCGCGACCGCTGGAGCTACATCGACGGCTCCTGCGAGATCGCCATCCCGCCGGGCGAGCTGACGGTCGAGGCGACGAAGGGGCCGGAATACCGGCCGCTGCGCGAGACGGTCCGCCTGCCGGCCGGCAAGCTGGCCCTACGATTCGCGATCGAGCGCTGGACCGACCTGCGGGCCGACGGCTGGTACTCCGGCGACACCCGCGCCCACTTCCTCGCACCCCACTCCGCCTGGCTCGAAGCCGCCGCCGAGGACCTGGCCGTCGTCAACCTGCTCGCCCGGCCGATCATCATCGAGAGCCGGCCGGACCCGTGGGCGGTGTTTTCCACGGGGCCGTGGGAGCCGGAACGTCATCCCGCCGTCCCGAACATCCTGGAGTTCAGCGGCCAGGAGCCGGCCCTGGAGATGCCGGGCCACCTGGTCGTCGTCAACACCTACAACAGCCACCCCACGCTCGGCGCCCTCGGGCTGCTCAACTGCCACCGGGTCGT
>DASXAN010000682.1:0-10767 GCA_036406755.1 Gemmataceae bacterium | reverse complement strand
GGCGGTGTGCTGCATGGCGTCGAAGACGAGCTGGCCGACGCCGGTACACTCGATCACGACATCGGCCCCGCGGGCCAACTCCTCGACCGGGCCGGTGTGGTAGGCCGCCCCCAGGTCGCGGACCAGCCCCGGCTTCGGCCCGTCGTTCACCCGGTCGAGGACGTGGACCTCCAGGCCCCGCTGCACGCCCATGAGGGCGGCGAGCAGGCCGATCGGCCCGGCCCCGGTGACGAGCACCGTCCGGGGCTCCCACACCGCCCGCCGGCCGATCCGCTCGACGTGCTCCCATGCCTTGGCCAGCACGCTCGCCGGCTCCAAAAGCACGCCGAGTGTGCCGAGGTGCGGCGCGACCTTGACGGCGAATTCGGGGTGGATGCGGTACCGCTCGGAACAGTACCCGTCCCGGCCCTTGATGCCGCGTTCGGTGTACCGGCCGTTGCGGCACATGTCCCACTCGCCGGCGGCGCAGTTCGGACACGGCACCGGGTCCGGCCGGCGGACGATGCCCACGACCAGGTCGTCCGCCGCTAGCCCGCTCCCCGCCGGCGCCTCCAGCACGCGGCCCAGGGATTCGTGGCCGATGATCAGCCGGTCCTTGCCGGGAGGGGCCTCGCCGTACTTGCCGGAGACGATTTCCAGGTCGGTCCCACAGACGCCGATGGCCAGCGTCTGCACCAGCACCGGGCCGTCGGCTGCGGGCGGCTCCGGCACGTCGTCCAGCCCGGCGGAGCCGGCCCGACCCGGCGTCACCCGCAGCGCTTTCATCGCCCACCCCCTGACGGCAACCGCGTTTGCCAAGATCACTCGCGGGCAACAACCGTGCCGCCATCGGGGCCGGCTGAAGCGGGTTTCCGCGCCCCCGGCCGCGACGTAGGCTGATGGGTAGAGTTGGCCACACGCCATCGCCCGGCGACCCGCTTCGCGGGTACCCCGCCTTTGTTGGAGTAAGGCCCCGGCGCGAGGCTGCCATGAATGACGATATCCCGGCGACCGTCCGGGCGGTTTGGGACCGGGTCCGCGAACTAGCAGTCACCGATGTGGAATTGCGCGACCGGATTCGGACATTGGCCCAGGCCCTCCTGCAACTGACCGAACCGCCGCGGCCGACCGAGCCGGCCAGACCCGCGGCCCCACCGCCCCCGCGGGAGCCGTTGCCGCCGATTACCTTCCATCTGCCCCGACCCGCCCCGCCGGCGGTGCCCGTCCCGGTCGGCCCGACGCAGCCGCAGGTCGGCGACGCCGACTTGCCGATCATCGAGGCCCGCAGCCGGCTGAAGGCCGAGGCGGCCCGGTGGGCGGCGGAGCGTCAGCGGCGTCTCAGGGCCGGCGCCGACTACTCCGCCGACCTGGAGCCGGCCGACCGCGGGCTGATCGCCCGGGCCAAGTCGCTGCCGGACTGCTTCCTGTGGATGTGTCACCGGGAGGCCGCCCTGCCCGGCGACCTGTCCCGGTACGACGACCTGGCCGGATGCTTCGAGGCGGTGGCGGACGCGGCGGCCGTTCTCCGCATCGTCGCCGCCCACCCGGATAACGACGAGCCGTTCGCGCGGGCCATGGACCTGGCCGCGGAGGCGCAATCGGCCGTCCGGGTTGCGGTCGGCATGATCGACCCCGGGTACGTGGACAACGACCAGCTCAAGCTGTTCATCTGGCTGCGGGAGGCGGCGGCCGAGCGGCGGACGCTCATCCGGCGGCACATGAAGCGGGACGACCCGGCCGACTCGGCCGGCTGGCCGGGTCTGCGGGAGCGGATTGCCGAACTGGCCGGCCGGCTCCGCAAGGGCCGGGACCGGGATAAGCGGCGAAAGGAGCTCTTCAACCAGGCCCGCTACCACCTCCGCCGCATCGACGCCGACCGGAACGGCGAACACGAGCACGATTGGCACAAGGTCGTTGACGCGATCGCGACGCTCGTGGACGAAGGCCTGCCGCCGAGCAGCGTGGACCTTCGGAACCTCGTCCTGCCGATCGCCGACGCGTTCCCCGACGACCTGGAGTTGCCGAAGAACGTCGAGTTGGTGCTGCGGGAGATCGACCGCTACCTGGCGACGCGGCCGGCCGGCGAGGCGAACGGGGACCGGCCCGAACCGCCGACGGACGAGGTTCGGCGGGCGCGGGACCTGCTCCAGGGGCGGTCGCTGGTGCTGATCGGCGGCGAGCGGCGGCCGCCGGCGGCCGAGGCGCTGGAGGGCGCGCTCGGGTTGCGGGAGCTGATCTGGATCGAGACGCGGGAGCACCAGACGCACGCCGTCTTCGAGCCGTACGTGGCGCGGGACGACGTGGCCGTGGTCGTGCTGGCGATCCGCTGGTCGAGCCACGGGTTCGGCGAGGTGAAGGCGTTCTGCGACAAGTACGCCAAGCCGCTCGTGCGGCTGCCGGCCGGGTACAGCCCGAACCAAGTGGCGTACCACCTGATCCGCCAGGTCGGCGACCGGCTCGGCACGCAGCGGGCGACCGGGGTCGCGTGACCGCCTCGGGCCGCTCATGTTACGCGGCCGCCGGCGGCTCCGGCCACAATGACTGCTGCGCCGCGACGCTCTCCCGCTCCCGGCCGCGGACGACTCGCAAGCCGCGGCTCGCGCCAGTCTTGCCCGTCACCACTGTCCACTGCGACCGCCTGCCCTGATCGTCGCAATAGATCACGACCCAGTCGCGGGTCGCGTTCTGGTGGTGGGCCAATGCCGTATTGGAGTACAGGCCGACGTACTTGCGGCCGTGCCGCCGCAGTCGCAGGACCGGCAGCCGGGCATCCCCAGAGGGGTTGAAGCGACGCGGGGCGACCCGCCGCAGCATCCCGGCCCCGGCCCGCTCGCGGTAGACACGGTCTACCTCCAACAGGTCGGCGACCGGCGGGCCGTCGGCCGGCCGCGGGACGACGACCCGGCGGCGACTGAGCCGGCCGGCTAGCACGTCGCGGATGCCGCGGAGCCGCTTCGAGCCCAGGCCAGGGATGGCAGCCAGCCGGCCGTCGTGTGCCGCCGCCTCCAGGTCGGCCAGCGTCTGGATGTGTAACTGCTCGTAGATCCGCTTCGCCAGCTCCGGGCCGACGCCGGGCAGGTCGGCCAGCACCGCCTCGGGCCCGTCCTTGGTGCGGAGCCGGTCGAGCAATTCCAGTTCGCCGGTGGCGGCGAGTTGCTCGATGGCGCGGGCGAGGGGCAGGCCGATGCCGGGCAGGGCGTCGAGGCCGTCGAGGCCCTCGTCACGGAGGATGTCCGCGGCCGGCCGGGGCAGGTTACGGACCGTCTCTGCCGCCACGCGGTAGGCGTGGACGCGGAACGGGTTGTCGTCGTGGCCCTCCAGCCGGTCGGCGACCTCGTCCAGCCGCTCGGAGATGAGCCGGTTCGACAGGGGTAGGGTCGGCGCGGGGAGGTGGTGCGATGTCGTGTTCATACGCAGAATTAGATGCACGACCGGCCCCGCGGATTCTGCGCAAGTGCCGATTTTTTATGACATAAAGGCAATGCGAGGGGCGCAAGACCGGGCCTTGCGCCCCTCGCATTGCAGGTCTTACATCGGACGCGATTACAAGGCCGCCAGCGACACGCAAACCAATTCCTTGTCGTTACGGGCGTAGACGCACTTGTTGGCGAACGCGGGGTGTGTCCATACCACGGTGCGGCCGAATTGCGGCAGCGGCGATGTCGGCGCGAGGATATTCGCCCGGCTCACCTCTTCGTACCCCTTCGGGCTGAGCCTGGCGAGGATCAGATCGCCTGTCTCCGAGAAGATCACGAACCTGTCGCCATTCTTGACCAGGAACGCCGTCCCGGAGTTGAATCGCGTGCCGGTGGGCAGGTCCTTCCCGGCCACGGGCTTGTAGGACTCCCACAGTCGCTCGCCGGTTTCCAGCTTCACCGCCCGCAGGCAGCCCGGCTGGTCCACGCCGTAGATGATGCCGTCCTCGATGAACGGCGTGCTATTGACCGGGTAGACGGCAGTGCTCTGCTTGCCCTCCCAGACGACAGTTGCCGCCGGCTTGTCGGCCGCGAGTTTCACCAGGGCAGCCTTGAACCCGATGCCGCCAGCGAAGAGGTAGTCGTGCCACCTCCGCGGGGCCGTGATCGACATGCCGTACGCCGGCTTCAGTGGCACCGACCAGTATTCCTTGCCCGTGTCCGGGTCCACACTGGCGATGTCCTCCGAAGTCCACAGGACCAGCTGCCGCACCCCGCCGGCCCGGATCATCGACGGCGGGCAATAGCCCGACTCCTTTGCGGACAGCGCCCGCCAGATCTCCTTGCCGGTGTCCTTGTCGAAGGCCACGAGCACGCTGCCGTCGCCGCCGACGGTGACGAACAGCTTCTGCCCGTCTACGAGCGGGTGGCCGGCGAAGCCCCAGAGCGGAGCCTTAATCCCGTACTCTTTCTTCAGGTCCTTCTGCCACACGACACTGCCGCTGGTTGCGTCCAGGCAGAGCAGGTTGCCCATCGCCCCGAGGGTGTAGACCTTGCCTCCGGCGACCGCCGGCGTGCACCGGGGGCCGATGTCGTAGGAGACGTAATACTCGCAATCGTATTCGTGCTTCCAGACCGGCTTCCCGTCGGCGGCGCTGAAGCACAGGACACGCTCCTTGCCGGGGAGTTTCTGCCGTTTGTCCGAGGCCGGGGCCGACCGATCGCCGGCGGTGACGAAGTCGGTCACGTACACGCGGCCGTCAGCGACCGCCGGGCCGGAAAAGCCGCCGTCGATGGGCACCCGCCATAGCACCTTCGGCCCACCGGCGGGGAACCTCTGCAGCACCCCGGTTTCGCGCCACACGGAGTCGCGCTTCGGTCCGAGCCACTGCGGCCAGTCGTCGGCCCGCGCGGCCGGGGCGGCGATGGCGAAGACCAGAGCGGGCAACACGGCGCATCGCATGAGCGTCGCTCCTTCGCTTCGAATCGGTGCAGGGTGCGTTAGTTCTGTGGCGGTACGTACCTCGCACGACAGTACCTATCCTGCGGCCTAATCTTACATCGGGCGCCACAATTCCCGTTTCCGCGGGGGCGGCAGGTTGTTATGACGGTCTGCGGGGCCGCGGCGCCCAACCGGCCCCGATCCAACCGTGGCGGAACAAGGAGAACCAATACCGGTGACGACGACATCCGAGGCGGTCCTGAAACAAAAGGGCGATTTCACGGCCGGGCTGGGCCTGTTGCGGATCGCCGCCCTGGCCCTGGTCGTCGGCGCCATGTGCGCGGTCGTCGCCCTGGTCCTGTTGCGCCTGATCGACTTCTTCACCAACCTGTTCTATTTCCACCGCCTCTCGCTGGAACCGGTCGCCCCTGCGCAGAACACCCTCGGCGTGCTGGCGATCCTCGTGCCGGCCGTGGGCGGGCTGATCGTCGGCCTGATGGCCCGGTTCGGGTCGGACCGCATCCGCGGCCACGGCATCCCGGAGGCGCTGGAGGCGATCCTGATCGGCCGCAGTCGGATGAGCCCGAAGGTGGCCGTGCTCAAACCGGTTTCGTCGGCCATCTCGATCGGGTCCGGCGGGCCGTTCGGGGCCGAGGGGCCGATCATCATGACCGGTGGGGCGTGCGGGTCGCTGTTGGCCCAGGCGTTCGACCTGACGGCCGCCGAGCGGAAGACACTGCTCGTGGCCGGGGCGGCCGGCGGCATGACGGCCACGTTCGGCACCCCGGTCGCCGCGGTGCTGTTGGCCGTCGAACTGCTGCTGTTCGAGCTGAAGCCGCGGAGCCTGGTGCCGGTGGCGCTGGCCTGCACCGTGGCCGCCGCGCTGCGGCCGTTCCTGCTCGACCCCGGCCCGCTGTTTCCGGTGCCGGCCCACGACAGTCTGCCGCTGGCGGCGATCGGGTCGTCGGCGGTCGTCGGGCTGGCCTGCGGCGTCGTCGCCCTGGTCCTGACGCTGGCCGTGTACGCGATGGAGGACTGGTTCCACCGCCTGCCGATCCACTGGATGTGGTGGCCGGTCCTGGGCGGGCTGGTCGTCGGCCTCGGCGGCGTGATCCAGCCGCGGGCACTCGGCGTCGGCAAGGACGTCATCCAAGACCTGCTCCAGGGCAATTACATCCTCTGGGCGATGCTGCCACTGGCGGCCGTGAAGTGCGTCATCTGGGCGACCGCCCTCGGGTCGGGCACGTCCGGCGGCGTGCTCGCCCCGCTGCTCATCATGGGCGGGATCGCCGGGGCGGCGGCCGGCGCGCTGCTGCCCGGCGGCGACCCGCGGCTGTGGTCGCTCGTCGGCATGGCGGCGGTCATGGGCGGCACCATGCGGTCGCCGCTGACCGGGGCGGTCTTCGCCCTGGAGTTGACCCGCGACATCAGCACCCTGCCGGCGCTGCTGGCCGCGTCGATCATCGCCTACGCGTTCACCGTGCTGGTGATGAAGCGGTCGATCCTGACGGAGAAGGTGGCACGCCGCGGCTACCACATCAGTCGGGAATACTCGGTCGACCCGCTGGAGCGGGTGACGGCCGGCGAAGTCATGTCCGCGGAGGTAGTGACCGTGCCGGCGAAGGCGACGGTGCGGGAGCTGCTCCGCGACTACTTCCTCGCCCGCGGCCGGCGGCACCAGGCGTACCCGGTTGTGGACGCGGACGGCACGTTGCTCGGCGTCATTACCAGGGCCAACCTGCTCGAAGACTGGGTGGCCGGCGGCGACCACGGGGCCTCCGACCTTATCATCGCCTACGACCTGGTCCATCGCCCGCCGATCACCGTCTTCCCGTGGGAGTCGTGCCGGACGGCGGCGGAGCGGATGGCCGCGGCCGGCGTCGGCCGGTTGCCGGTCGTGGACGCGGACGCCCCGCGGCGGGTGGTCGGCATGTTGACCCGTAGCGACCTGCTCAAACCGCGGGCGCGGATGGTCGAGGAGGAGGAAGTGCGGGAACGGTTCTTCGGCCCGAGCAAGCTGGCCGCCGACGAGGCGGCCGGCCCCGCCGTTTGACGGAGTCACCGGGCCGAGGCGTGCCGCTCCAGGTCGAGCAGGAACCGCTTGCGGTCCAGGCCGCTTCCGTAACCGCCGATCAGCCCGCCGGAGGCGATGACCCGGTGGCACGGGATCAGGACAGCCACGCGGTTCCGGCCGTTGGCGCTGCCGACCGCCCGGCTGGCGTTGGCGTCGCCGACGGCGCGAGCGATGTCGGCGTAAGACCGCGTCTCGCCATACGGGATGCGGAGCAATTCGCGCCAGACCTTCTCCTGGAATGGCGTGCCACGGCAAACGACCGGCACCGTGAACTCGCGAAGCTGCCCGGTGAAGTAGTCGGCCAGCTCGTCCCGTAGCCGGTCCAGAAGCGGATGCCGGCCGGCGACCGGGGACCGTGCCCGGGCTTGACCGTCCGACCGCGGGCCGGTGAACTCCACCAGGCAGACGCCCTCGTCAGTCGCGCCGGCGGTCAGCGGGCCGAGCGGGCTGTCCAGGGTCGTCGTGACGACCGGTGGCGACGGGGCGGATGACCGAACGGCTGTTCGCATGGTGCAACCTCCGCGGCACTAAGCGACCATTGTATCCGATGACATTGTCCGGTGGATGTCGGTAGGCGGGGTCTGCCATTTGCAGCAACTGCTGGACAGCCATTCGGGCGGGCCGGATGGCAACCTGGGGCTGAGGTTGCAGCGGAGGTTGCGATGGCGTCACTGATCTCCCGCGACGAATTGAAGGCCAAAATGGACCGGGGCGCCGCGTTCACCCTGGTCGATGCGCTGCCGGAGGAGGCGTACCGGCAGGCCCACCTGCCCGCCGCGATCAACGTCCCGTACGACAAGGTCCGCGAGCTGGCCCCGCAACGGTTGCCGGATAAGAACGCCGACATCGTGGTCTACTGCGCCAAGTTCACCTGAACCGCGTCCGAGATGGCTGCCCGTGAACTGGCGGCCCTGGGTTACAGGCACGTCCGGGACTACAAAGGCGGCAAACGGGAGTGGCAGGAGGCCGGGCTGCCGCTGGAACACGGCGAACCTGCCCACGCCTGATGACGCGATTGGGATTCGTCACGACAGGCGATGTCCGCCCCACCGCCCGCCTACACTGATGACATCTTCGCACGGCGACCCACCGGCCCGTCACCGGTGGCCCGGCCGGCAGGAGTTGGCGGCAGAGGGCGGCCGGTGAACGAGCACGACGTCCGCGAGATCGCGTTCCCGCGGCTGACGGCCGACCAGGTGGCCGCCGTGCGGCGGCTCGCCGAACCGAAGACCTACCCGGACGGGGCGACGATCTTCGCCTGCGGTGACCGCGGGTTCAAGTTCGTCGTTATCCTCTCTGGCACCGTCGAGATCATCGACTACTCCCCCGGCCAGCCGCGGACGGTGGTCGTCCACCAGCCGGGCGAGTTCACCGGCGACGTGGACATGCTCACCGGCCGGCCGGCCGTCGTCTCGGCCGTGGCCCGCGGCGACTGCCAGGTGCTGGAGGTCGGCCCGAACGACCTCAGGCGGCTGATCGGCGAGCACCCGGAGCTGGGTGACCTCATCCTCCAGGCGTTCATCACCCGCCGGCACCTGCTGGAGTCGTCGTCGGGCTTCGTCGGCTGCCGGGTGATCGGGTCGCGATTCTCCAAGGACACGTTCCGTGTCCGCGACTTCCTGGCCAAGAACCGCGTCCCGTTCACCTGGGTGGACCTGGAGGCTGACCCCGTCGCCCAGCGGCTCTTGGAGCAGTTCCAGGTCACGGAGGCCGACACGCCGATCGTCGCCTGCGGCAACAAGCTGCTCATGAAGCGGCCATCGAACCGCGAGCTGGCCGACCGGTTCGGCATCCGCCAGCCGCTGGACGGCGAGATGTTCGACCTGGTCGTGGTCGGGGCCGGGCCGGCCGGGCTGGCGGCCGCCGTGTACGGGGCGTCGGAGGGCCTGTCCACGGTCGTGCTCGACGCACTGGCCCCCGGCGGTCAGGCCGGGGCGAGTATGCGGATCGAGAACTACCTCGGCTTCCCGACCGGCATCACCGGCCGGGAGCTGACCGAGCGGGCCACCCTCCAGGCGCAGAAGTTCGGGGCGCGGCTGACCGCCCCGGTGCAGGCGGTCGCCCTGGAGGCGGACGGCCCGCTGCACTGCGTCCGGCTGGACGGCGGCGAGTGCGTCACCGGCCGGTGCGTCCTGATCGCCACCGGCGCCGAGTACCACCGGCTGCAGGTGCCCGGCCTGGACCGGTACGAGGGGCTGGGGGTGTTCTATGCGGCCACGCCGGTCGAGGCCCCGGGTTGCCGCGGTAAGGTGGCCGTGGTGGTCGGCGGCGGCAACTCGGCCGGGCAGGGGGCCGTGTTCCTCTCGGAGCACGCGGCCCGCGTCCTGCTCGTCGTCCGCAGGGCCGACCTGGCCAAGAGCATGTCCCGCTACCTGATCGCCCGCATCGAGGCAACGCCGAACATCGAAGTACTCTGCCAGTTCGAGGTGACCCGCCTGGTCGGGGACGACTGCCTACGGGCCGTCGAGCTGACCAACGGCGCGACCGGCGCGGCGCGGCGGGTGGAGACGCCGGCCCTGTTCAGCTTCATTGGCGCTGCCCCGCGGACCGACTGGCTGCCGGATACGATCGCTAAGGACAGGAAGGGGTTCCTGCTGACCGGGCCGGCGGCGGCCGCGACGGGGCGGTGGGCGGAGAAGCGGCCGCCGTTCCTGCTGGAAACGACGCGCCCCGGCGTGTTCGCCGCCGGGGACGTCCGCCTCGGATCGAGTAAGCGCGTAGCCGCGGCCGTCGGCGAGGGGTCGATGGCGGTACAGCTCGTGCACGAGTACATGAAGGAACGGTGACACGGCCCTCCTGCCCGCTGCCCCGGCGCGTTACCATATCTCGGCCACGCCGCCCGCCCGGCCGAGGAAGTAACCCGATGCCCGCCGTCCGCGCCGCCCTCGTCCTCACCATCCTGTCTCTGGCCGTCCCGCTTGCCGCCCAAGACCGCCCCGTCCCGCCGGGCGAGGCCGCCGCCCGCATGGCCCTGCCGCCCGGCTTCCGCGCCACACTGTTCGCGGGCGAGCCGGACGTCGTCCAACCGATCGCCTTCACGTTTGACGACCGGGGCAGGCTCTGGGTCGTCGAGAACTACTCGTACCCGAAGTGGCTAGCCACGGCCGAGGGCCGCGACCGCGTCCTGATCTTCGAGGACACCGACGGCGACGGCCACTTCGACAAGCGGACCATCTTCTGGGACAAGGGGGCGAACCTGACCGGCATCGCCGTCGGGTTCGGCGGCGTCTGGCTGTGCGCCACGCCGGACCTGCTGTTCATCCCTGTGCGGCCCGGGGAGGACCGGCCGGCCGGTCCGCCCGAAGTCGTCCTCGACGGCTGGAACCTGAAACCCATCGATCATACTGTCATGAACGGCCTGGCGTGGGGGCCGGACGGCTGGCTGTACGGCTGCCACGGCATCCAGGCCACGGCCCGCGTCGGCCGGCCGGGCACGCCGGACGCCGACCGCGTCCCCATCAACTGCGGCGTCTGGCGGTACCACCCGACGCGGAAGGTGTTCGAGGCGTACGCCCACGGCACGACCAACCCGTGGGGCCTGGACTGGGACGACTACGGCGAGCTCTTCATCTCCAACTGCGTCCTCGACCACCTATGGCACGTCGTCCCCGGCGGGCATTATGAGCGGATGCACGGCCAGGACTTCAACCCAAACGCCTACGCCCTGATGAAAAGCTGCTGCGACCACCGCCACTGGGCCGGCGGGCCGTGGCAGGGGTCGCGGGGCAACAAGCCGGAGCACACCGACTACGGCGGCGGCCACGCCCACGCCGGCCTGGCCATCTACCTCGCCGACACCTTCCCGCCCGAGTACCGCAACAGCGCCTTCCTGTGCAACATTCACGGCAACCGGGTCA
>DASXAN010000681.1:0-7220 GCA_036406755.1 Gemmataceae bacterium | reverse complement strand
GGCCCAGTTGCACCACTGCCACTGGAAGTGCACCATCTACTACCGCGAGACGGTGCAGTCCGACTACCCGTTCCCGGTCAAGGTGGTCAAGAACCGGGTCGAGGTGGTGTACATCGACAAGGACCACCTGCACCTGTTCGTCGGCCCGAACCCGCAGACGCAGAACGACGTGACGCGGGACCTGGCCGGGTACTAAGGCAGACACGAGACACGACACACGAGACACGGGAATGACGGGCAACCGCCCATCTTTCCCGTGTCTCGTGTCTTTCCTCTCGTGTCTCGTGTGTCGTGTCTCGTGTCTTGACCCGCTCCACGGCGGTGTGCGATGCTCCCGGCGGTCACCGCCGAGGGCACGCTCATGGACGGGTCCCTGTCCCTCATCCTCCCCGCCTACAACGAGGCCGCCGGCATCGCGGCCGCCGTCGCCGAGGCCGACGCCGCCCTGGCCCGGTTCTGTCCCGACTACGAAATTCTCGTCGTGGACGACGGCAGCTCCGACGGCACCGCGGCGGCCGTCGCGGCGGCGGCCTTGCCCCGCGTCCGGCTGCTGCGGCACGCGGCCAACCGCGGCTACGGGGCGGCCCTGCGGACCGGGTTCGAGGCCGCCCGCGGCGACCTGGTCGCGTTCACCGACGCCGACGGCCAGTTCGACCTCGCCGACCTCGAGCGCCTGGTTTACCTGATCGGCCCGGCCCCTGTCGCCGTCGGCTACCGCGAGCGGCGGCAGGACCCGTGGCGGCGGCGGTTCTTCTCGTGGGGGTACAACCACCTCGCCCGCCGGCTGGTCGGCACCGGTGTCCGCGACTGCGACTGCGCCCTGAAGGTGTTCCGCCGCGACGCGCTGCTGCGGCTGCTGCCGGAGAGCACGCACTTCTTCGTCAACACGGAGATGCTGGCCCGGGCCCGGCAGCTCGGGCTGGCGGTGGCGGAGGCCGGCGTGCGGCACCGGCCGCGGCGGCACGGCGCCAGCAAGGTGTCGCTGGCCGACATCCCGCGGACGCTCGGCGTGCTACTGCCGTTCTGGTGGACCCGCGTCCTGTTCGCGAAAACCGACACCCCCGCAAGCCCACCCGCGGCGGCGGGTGGGTTCTTCTCCCCACCCGCCGCCGCGGGTGGGCTTGGGGGACTTTTGTTTCTTCTCCTGCTCACCTCCCTCCTCTTCTTCTGCCGCCTCCGCACGCCGTTGCTGGAGCCGGAAGAGATCCGCTACGCCGAGATCCCGCGGCAGATGCTCGCCGCCGACCGGTGGGTGGTCCCGGTCCTGCACGGCCAGGACTACCTCGACAAGCCGCCGCTGTTCTACTGGCTGGTCATGGCCGGCTACCGCCTGTTCGGCGTCCACGAGTGGGCGGCGCGGGTCGTCGCCGGGCTGGTCGGCGGGCTGACCGTGGCAGTGGTGTACTGGTGGGGCCGGCGGGCGCTGGGGCCGCGGGCGGCGCTGGCGGCCGGGCTGGTGTTGTGCCTGACGCCGGAGTTCGTCTACCGCGGGCGGATGGTGACGCCCAACGGCCTGCTGGCACTCTTCACCACCGCGGCCCTGGCGTGCGGGCACGTGAGCCGCTTGCGGCTGAGCGATTCGTCACCAGGCCGCCAGCGGCTCCTCTGGCTCCTCGCCGGCGCGCTGACCGGCCTGGGGCTGCTGACCAAAGGCCCGGTCGCCGCGGCGCTGGTGGTGCCGCCGTTGGCGATCGTCGGCTGGCTCGACCGCCGGCTGGCCCGCGTCGGTGTGGCCGGCTGGGCCGTCTTCGGTGCCGCCGCAGCCGCCGTCGCCGGACCGTGGTACGTCGCCGTCGCGGCGCGGTGCCCGCAGTTCGTCGGCTACTTCTTCTGGTTCCACAACGTTCAGCGGTACGTCGCCCCGTTCGACCACGCCAAGCCCGTCTGGGTCTACCTGCCGCAGCTCGCCCTCGGCCTGGTGCCGTGGACGCTGCTGCTGGTGCCACTGGCCCGACTGCTGGCCCGGCGGCGGTGGTCGGTCGCCGTGCGGCGGCCGGGGGCGCTCGGCTTCGCGCTGGCGGGGGCGGTGTGGGGGCTGCTGTTCTTCTCGCTCGCCGGGAGCAAGCGGCCGGCGTACCTGGTGCCGGTGCTGCCGCCGCTGGCGCTCGCCCTCGGCTGCCACCTTGACATCGCGTTGCCGCGGCGGCGGTTGGCCCCGGCCTGGGGCTGGCTCGTGCGCCACCGCTCGGCCCTGGCGTGGCGGGCGGCGGCGGCCGGGCTGGGCACCGGGTTGGTCGGCGGCGTGACGGCGCTGGCGGCCGGCGTCGGCGCGCCGCGAACGGCGGCGCTGCTGGCAACCGGCTGCGGGCTGGGACTGCTCGCCCTGGCGCGGCGGGAGCGGCGGGCGCGGTGGCTGACGGCCGGCGGCGTGACGTTCGCGGTGCTGTGGGTCGCGGCGCACGACCTGCTGCCGGCGTACGCCGAGCGGTTCTCGCTGAAGCGGGCGGCCCGGGTGGTCGCCACTTTGCCCCCGGTGACTCACCGGGGGCTAACTGCGGTGTACTGCTACCCGCAGGCGTGGGACGCGGTCAGCTTCTACCTCCGCCGCGACGACGTCCGCACGGTCACGCCGCAGGGCCGCGACCGGCTCATGGCCGAGCTGTACCGGCGGCCGGACGCGGTGCTGTTCGTGAAGACGACGCACCTAACGGAACTGCTGGCCGCCTTGCCGGCGGGGCTGGAGTTCGAGCCGGCCGCGACGGACGCTGGGGTGACCGTCGGCCGAGTGCGACCGCGGCGCGAAGCGGCCGTGGTGGGCTACGCCCAGACCGGCCGGCTGCCCCCCGCCCCCGGGGTGGTACAATAGTAACGGCACGCCGTGCCGCGCCGCGGCACGCTCGGTCGCCGTCCTCTCCCAGGTGGACCACGCATGAACGCTCCGACCACGCTCATCGAGTACGGGGTGCCGATTGACCCCCAGACGATGGTCAACCCGCCCGAGGCGACGGAACTCGAACTGGAGCCGGGCCACCCCGGCCTCGGCGACGAAGGGTACATCCAACGGCGGAAGCAGTTGTTCGCGCTGTGCCGCAAGCACCGGCTGGAGCGGCTCGGCCCGCCGCTGATCGACTACACGCCGGAGGAAACCCGCATCTGGCGGGAGGTCAGTCCGAAGCTGGACGAGCTGCACCAGAAGTACGCCTGCCAGATTTACCTGAAGGCGAAGCGCGACCTGGCCATCACCCGCGACGAGATCCCGCAGCTCCGCCTCCTGAGCCAGCGGCTCGAACGCGAGACGAACATGCACCTCGTCCCGGCCGAGGGTGCCCTGCCGTACCGGACGTTCTACCAGTACATCGCCGACCGCGGGTTCCCGGTCACCCAGTTCATCCGCCACGGGTCGCACCCGGAGTTCACCCCCGAGCCGGACATGATCCACGACTGCCTCGGCCACGTCCCGCCGCTGATGAACCGGGACTACGCCGAGCTGCTCACCCTCGTCGGCAAGGCCGTCGCCGCCACCGACCGCGGCGACTATGTGCTGGCCCTGAAGCGGTTCAGCTGGTTCAGCATCGAGTTCGGGCTGATGGAAGAGGCGGGCGAGACGAAGGTGTTCGGGGCCGGCATCCTGTCCTCGACCGGCGAGATTCCCAACTCGCTGTTCTCGAAGGACGTGACGCGGCAGCCGTTCGTGACCGACGTGGTCATCGCCACCGACTACGACCCGTCGCGGATGCAGGACCGGCTGTTCGTCGCGCCGTCGTTCCCGTTCCTGCGGCGGGAGCTGGAGGGGCTGGTCCGCCGGCTCGGCATTCCGGTGCCGTGACGGCCGGGCGCGGCGGTACAATCGCGGTGTCCGTCAACCTCAGCGGAGGCCGGCCGTGAACAAGGTGATCTTGGACGACGAGCTGCGGGCCAGACTGATCGTGGGCCACCCCACCACCGAGGTGTGCGACGCGACCGGGCGGACGGTGGGATACTTCCTCACCCCGGACCAGTTCGAGAAACTGATGTACGTCTGGGCAAAGGCGCAGTTCACCGACGAGGAGGCCGAGCGGGCTTGGAACGACTACCTCCGTAACGGCGGGGTGAGCACGCAGGAAGCCCTCGAACGGGCGAAGACAGGCCGCCGGTCGGGGGAGACGGCGGCGTGAATTACACCGTCTTCTGGCCGGACGCGGCTCAGGACCAGCTGGCCGACCAGTACCTCGCCGCCCGGCGGGACGGGCGGGAGGCCGATTTCAGCCAGGCCGTCAGCGAGATCGAGGTGAAATTGGCCCGTGACCCGCTGACTATCGGCGAGCAGCGGGTTGGCTCGCAGCGCGTCCTCGTCGACCTGCCCGCGCTGGTGTTCTACCTCGTGGATGATCAGGCCCGGGTCGTCACCGTCGCCGGCGTCCGCTACGTCCCGTAGTCGCTGGCTCGGTCAACTCCCCTGGCCGACCTTCCGCCCTGCCCGCAGCATCCGCCACAGCCCCGTCCACCGCCGCCCGGCCGTCGGCGCGTGGCACCACTGCAACAGCCCCGTCAGCAGCTGCCCCAGCGGCCCGTCCGGATCGCCGGCCGGGCCGTAGTGCGGCCGGAACGTCCCGCCCCGCACGCTCACCACCTGCGGCACCGTCATGCCGAGCAGCCCGTCCGGACCTTGTGTGACGCCCCAGCCGCTCAGCCCCCGGCCGCCGAACGGCGTCGCCGGGTGGGCCGTCGGCGCGACCACGTCGTTGACCGCGACGGAGCCGGTGCGCAGGTGTTCCGCGATCTCGGCCGCCGCCCGCCGGTCGCGGGTGAACACGGACGAACCCAGGCCGTAACGGCACACCTCGTTCTGCGCCAGGGCGTCCGGCACCTCATCGAACGGCAGCACGGCCAACAACGGGGCGAAGCAATCCTCCCGACAGACGGCCATGTCCGGCGTCGCGTCGGCGATCACGTGCGGGACGACGCGGTTAGCCCCCGGTGAATCACCGGGGGCTAATTGACCGGTCGGCGGGGTCAGCACCCGGCCACCGCGGGCCGCGGCGTCGGTCACGAGGCGCTCGGCCTGCCGCACCTGGCCTTCCTGAGCCAGCCGCATCGGCCCAGCCGTTGCGAGCTGTTTCTGCAGCGATTCGACGAACGCCGGGTAGACGGCCCGCTGTACGAACGCCCGGCGGACGGCGATGCACGTCTGCCCCCGGTTGACGGTCGCCCCGAACCACGCCGCCCGGGCGGCCAGGTCCACGTCGGCGTCCGGCAGGACGAACATGGCGTCGCACCCGGACAGCTCCAGCGTCGAGCTGACCAGCCGCTCGCCGAGCCGGGCCGCCAGCTTCCGCCCGGTCGCCGCCGACCCGGTGAAGACGACGTGGTCCACGTCTGCCTCGGCCACGGCCGCCCCGGCCTCCCGCGTCGCCGGCAGCAGGTGCACCAACTCGGCCGGGTAGCCGGCCCGGAGCAACAGCGAATGCAACAGCGGGGCGCTGTACGTCGAGACTTCGGACGGCTTCCAGAGGACGCCGTTGCCGGCCGTCAGCGCCTGGGTGAGCTGGACGCCGTTGAGGAAGAGCGGGTAGTTCCAGGTGCCGATGACGGCGACGACGCCGTGCGGCCGGCGGTGGATCGTGTCCCGCTGGCCCCACAGCCACAGCGGCCGGCTGCGGAGGCGAACTCGCCGCGGCTTGAGCAGGCGGTCGGCCTCGCGCTCGAGGAACCGGCAGGCGTCGGCGAGCGGTAGGACGTCGCCGCCGAGGACTTCGACCGGCGGCCGGCCGAGTTCCCGTTCGACGGCGGCGCACAACTCGTCGGCGACCTCGGCGAGCAAGTGGCGGAACGCGCGGACCGGCCGCAGCCGCTCGCGGACGGGTCGGCGGGCCCATTCCTGCTGGGCGGCGCGGCAGGCGGCGACGTGCGGCGACAGGTCAGGGGTGGAGGTGGCGGTCATGGCGCTTATCTTAGCCGGGGAGGTCGCACCACCGCTCGCCCGCGGCGGGCGGATCCATGGGGACGATTTCGCATGACCCAATTCACGCCCCCATTGCTCACCCCCGATCTGCCCGGCACCGGCGGCCGGATCAAGGTCCAGCCGGATGATTTCGAGGTCGAGGAAATCCCCGCCTACGAACCGTCCGGTTCCGGCGACCACCTGTTCCTCTGGGTCGAAAAGCGCGACTTGGGGGCCGAGTACTTCGCCCGCCAGGTCGCCCACCGGCTCGGCGTCCCGGTCGGCGAGGTCGGCACCGCCGGCCTCAAGGACCGGCGGGCGGTGACGCGGCAGTGGGTGTCGGTGCCGGCCGCGGCCGAGCCGCGGCTACCGCAATTGGACGGCGACGGCGTCCGCGTCCTCCGCGTCAGCCGGCACGGCAACAAGCTCCGCCCCGGCCACCTCCGCGGCAACCGCTTCCGCGTCCTCGTCCGCGACGTGCCGCCCAACGCCGCCGAACTAGCGGCCCCAGTCCTCGACCGCATCCGCCGGGGCGGGCTGCCGAATTTCTACGGCCCGCAGCGGTTCGGCCGCGACGGCGAGACGGCCCGGCTCGGGATGGCCCTGCTCCGCGGCGAACGGGCCGGCGGCCGCAACCCGTTCCTCCGCAAGCTGGCCCTGTCGGCGGCGCAGTCGGTGCTGTTCAACGACTGCCTCGCCCGTCGGCTCACCGACGGGCTGTTGCGGACCGTGCTGGCCGGCGACGTGATGGCCAAGTGGCCGGCCGGCGGAATGTTCGTGGCCCGCGACGTGGCCGCCGAGCAGGCGCGGTTCGACGCCCGCGAAACCGTCCACGCCGGGCCGATGTTCGGCCGCAAGACGTTCGCCGCCGAGGCCGTCGCGGCCGAACGGGAGGCGGCCGTCCTCCGCGATGCCGGGCTGTCGGCCGCGTCGTTCGCCGGGTTCGGCAAACTGCTCCAGGGCACCCGCCGGCACAACCTCGTTTACGTCGATGACCTGGCCGCGGCGCAGGAGCCGGACGGGCTGCGGCTGACGTTCACGCTGCCGGCCGGGAGTTACGCCACCGTGCTGCTGCGGGAGGTGACAAAGCGGGAAGTCGGCGACGACGGCGGGGGCGGGGCGGAGTCGGGGTCGGAGAACCGGGATTGACGCCGCGGCCGGGTCGGGTATGGTCCCGCCGCCGTTCCACACAATTCGGCGTCGGGGTGGGGGAATGAACCAGTTCCTGCGGGGGGTGGTCCGGGCCGTGGCGGAGTCGTTCGACCTGCCCGGCCCGGTGCTGGAGATCGGTTCCTACCAGGTCCAGGGACAGCAGTCGCTGATCGACCTGCGGAGCCTGTTCCGCGACAAGGAGTACGTC
>DASXAN010000680.1:0-3487 GCA_036406755.1 Gemmataceae bacterium | reverse complement strand
GAGAACACGGCCAGCAGGCCGACGGCGGCACACGACGCGAGCACGGTGTAGGGCAACGGTGACTTCATCCGAGTTTCCTCCGTGGCCTCCGTGCCGCCGTGGTGGATCATCTTCTCAGACCGCGGCCTCGACGCCGCCGGTGTCCGGGTTCTTCACTTCGCCTTCGGACTGGAACGCCGGCGGGACGAAGTACCGGCTGGTCGGGTCGAACGGGTACACCGACACCGACTTCCGCCCGGCCCGCCCCTGGATCAGGGCGAACGCTGCCGGCAGGATCAGTAGCGTCGCCGCCGTCGCCACCGCCAGCCCGCCGATGACGGCCCGGCCGAGCGGGGCCGTCTGCTCCCCGCCCTCGCCCAGCCCCAGGGCCATCGGCGTCATGCCGGCGATCATGGCAAGGCTGGTCATCAGGATCGGCCGCAGCCGACCGCGGCCGCCCTCGACCGCCGCCGCCCGGGCGTCGCCAGACAGCTGCCGCTGCCGCTCGGCGAAGGTCACCAGCAGGATGGCGTTGGCCACGGCGACGCCGACGGCCATGATCGCCCCCATGAACGACTGGATGTTCAGCGTCGTCCCGGTCAGCCACAGCGCCAGGACGACGCCGGCGAGCACGGCCGGCACCGTCGTCACCGCCACCAGGGCCAGCCGCACCGACTGGAAGTACGCCGTCAACAGCAGGAAGATGACGACGACGGCCATGACCAGGCCGACCGTCAGGCCGGCGAACATCTGCCGCAGCGGCACGACCTGCCCGCGGACGTCCACGGTCACGCCGCGGGGCGGATCGCCGGCGGCCTTGATCGCGGCGTCGATGCGCTTGGCCACCCGGCCGAGGTCTTCGCCCTCGACGTTGGCCGTCATGCTCACCACCCGCCGCATGTTGTACCGGTCGTACTCGCCGGGCATGGTGCTCTCGACGACCTGGGCCACGTCCCGCAGCAAGAGCGGCCCCGCCCCTGTCTGCTTGACCGGGACCATCGCCACCTCGTTGACCGAGTCCATGCGGGCCTGCGGCACCTCGACCTGCACCTGATAGCCGACGCCGTTCTTCGGGTCGCGCCAGTAGTTCGGCACGACGAACCGGCTGGACGACGTCGCCGCCACCAGCGACCGGGCCACGTCCTCGGTCGTCACCCCGCTCAGCCCGGCCCGCTCGCGGTCCAGCTGCACCTCGACCGTCGGGTAGTCCAGCGCCTGCACGTACCGCAGGTCGCGGAGCGTCGGCACCTTGCCGAGTTCCTCGTACACCTTGGCCGCGTGCGCCCGGCTGGCGGCGAAATCCGGGCCGCTGACGGCCACCTCGACCGGCGTGCCCGAGCCGAAGCTCATGACCTCGTTGACGATGTCGGCCGGCTCGAACGTGAACCGCAGCGCCGCCACCTGGGCCTCGACCCGGTCGGGCGAGACGCCGTCGTGTTCGAGTTCCTTCCGCAGCCACGCCCCAACCCGCTGCGGCAACAGTTCCCGGAGTTGCTGCTTGAGCTTGTCTACCCGCACGCCGCTGTGCGGTTTGAGTGCCACCCGCAGCACGACCTCCTCGGGGCCCGCCGTCCACAGGTAGACGGTGTTAATCGTGTAGCTGGACGGGGAGACGCCGCCGAAGGCAACCGACATGCCGACCTTGTCCGGCCCGGCCGCCTCGGCGACCGTCTGCAACACCTGCCGGGCGACCTCCTCAGTCTGCTCGATCCGCGTGCCGATCGGGGCCTTGACCCGCAGCTGGAACTGGCCGGTGTCCACGTTCGGGAAGATTTCGGTGCCGCGCTGTGCCCCGACGAAGACGACGAACGCCACGGCCACGGCCAGATAGCTCGGCAGCAGCAGCCAGCGGGCCCGCAGGACGAACTTCTGCAACACCCAGGCATAGCCGGTCTTGAACGTCTCCAAGGAGAACCAACCCGGCTTCGCGACCGGCGCGCCGTGCGGGTGCCCCTTGAGCAGCCACACGGCCAGGACAGGCACGAACGTGCTGGACAGCAGGTACGACGCGATCATGGCGAACCCGACCGCCAGCGACAGCGGCACGAACAGCTCGCGGGCCGCCCCTTCCATGAACGCCGCCGGCAGGAACACGGCCAGGATGCAGAGCATCGCCAATAGCCGCGGCACGGCGGTCTCCGTCGTCCCGTACCAGACGGCCAATGCCAGGTTGCCGGATTTCTCCATCTGGACGTGGATGTTCTCGACGGCCACCGTGGCCTCGTCCACGAGGATGCCGACGGCCAAGGCCAGCCCGCCGAGCGTCATCAGGTTCAGTGTCTGCCCGCCGACCCAGAGGGCGACGACTGCCCCGAGCAGGGCGAACGGGATGTTCAAGACGACGACGATCACGCTCCGCCAGTCGCGCAAGAAGACGAGCACCATCAGGCCGGTGAGGACGGCCCCGATCGCGCCTTCGCCGGCCACGCCCCACATGGCCCGGGTGACGTACGGCGACTGGTCGAACTCCCACCGCAGAGTGATGTCCTCGGGCAGCGCCGCCTGCATCGCCGGCAGGGCGGCCTTGACCCGGTTGACGACGGCCAGGGTCGAGGCGTCGGCCCGCTTGGACACCATCATGTAGACGGCCCGCCGGCCGTTCACTAGCGCGAAGCTGGTGCGGATGTCGCTACCGTCCTCGATGCCGCCGGCCGGGGCGACCACGTCCCGCAGGTAGACGTTCCGCCCCGGCTTGAGCGGGATGTTGCCCAGCTCCTGCGGGTCCACCACCATGGCGTTGACCGGCACGATCGGCATCTCGTCGCCGATGCGGACGTTGCCGGACGGGCTGATGACGTTTCCGGTCGACAGGGCGGCGACCACGTCGTTGGGCGACATGCCGTAGGCCCGCATCCGGTCCGGGTCCACGTGGACGACGATCGTCCGCTGGTTGCCGCCGAACGGCGGCGGAGCCGACACGCCGGGCAGGCTGACCAGGGCCGGGCGGACGCGGATGTACGCCGCCTCCTGGATCTGGTCGATCGTCTTGGTCTGGCTCTCCAACACGATGTATCCGACCGGGACAGAGCCGGTGTCAAACCGGACGACGAACGGGGCGACGGTGCCGGGCGGCATGAACGAGCGGGCGCGGTTGACCTGGGCGACCACCTCGGACATGGCCTGGACCATGTCGGTGCCGGGGTGGAAGAAGATCTTCATCTGGGCGAAGCCCTGGATGTTGCGGCTCTCGACGTGGTGGATGCCGGAGATGTAGAGGAAGTGGTTCTCGTAGTGGAAAGTGAGCAGCCCTTCCATCTGGGCCGGGTCCATGCCGCCATAAGGTTGGACGACGTAGACGACGGGTAGGTTGAGGTTCGGGAAGATGTCGATCTTCATGCGGGCAAGGGCGAGCCCGCTGCCGACGAGCAGGCCGGCCAGGGCCACGATGACCGTGACCGGGTGCCGCATGGCGAAGACGATCGGGTTCATCGACGACCCTTTCGGGCCGCACGGTTGAGCAAGGGCGGCGGCCCGGCTGCAAAGTCTAAGGAGGGACGGACGGCGAACC
>DASXAN010000679.1:0-11672 GCA_036406755.1 Gemmataceae bacterium | reverse complement strand
GCCAGTGGTATCCACCCTCCAGGCAGCTCACCAGTCGGCCGCCGGCATGAGTGCGGGCAATGTCGAACACGCGCTTGGTCAAGTCCGCGAAGTCCTCGCCGTCCAGCCCGAGGTTACCGATCGGGTCGAGGCGGTGGGCGTCGAACCCGGCGCTGACCAGTACCAACTCCGGCTTGATGATGTCGGCCGCGGACTGCAAGGCCTGCACGAAGCGGTCGTGATACTCGCCGCGGGACGTGCCGAAGCGGAGAGGCACGTTGCGGTTCGTGCCGAGTCCCGGGCCGGTCCCCGTTTCGTCGGCGGCACCGGTGCCGGGGTAGAACCCGTGGCCGTAGCGGTGGATGCTCAGGAAGAAGACCGCCGGGTCGTTATAGAAGACGTGCTGCGTGCCGTTGCCGTGGTGCACGTCCCAATCCACGATCAGGATTCGGTTGACGCCGTGTCGGGCACGGGCGTGCCGGGCGGCGATGGCGGCGCTGTTGAACAGACAGAAGCCCATCGACCGCGTCGGCGTGGCGTGATGGCCGGGCGGGCGGACGAGGCAAACCGCGGCGTGGTCCCGGCCCGCCAGTACCGCATCCACGGCTGCGACGCACGCCCCGGCCGCCGCCAGTCCGACGCGGTACGAGGCCGGGCTGACGACCGTGTCCGCGTCCAAGTGTCCGCCACCCGCCTCGGCAACACGCCTGACGCGCTCGACCAGTTGCGGCGCGTGGACCAAGCCGAGTGCGGTCGGGTCGAGCGGTTGGAACTGGCCCGGCGTGCAGCGCCGACGCAGGCCAGTTTCATCCAGCATTGCACCGACCGCCCGTAGCCGCTCGGCCGTCTCCGGATGCCGGCCGGTGTCGTGGTCGAGGAAGGCTGGGTCGGAGTACAGCAGCGTCATGGCGGCGCCCCATCGGCCGGGCGGCGACCGGCAGCAGAATCAGACGCTGACCGGCTCGAGTTTCTTGTCCTTCGGCGGCGGGGCAGGCGGCGGCTCGGCCGGCACCTCGGCCTCCGCGTGCAGCACGTGTCCGGTCGGGTCGGCCATGCCCTCCGGCCAGATGTGGAACCCGCCGTGTTGCCGCGGGTACTCGCGGGTGGCGGCGATCTCCCAACTGCCCCAGATGCCCTTGCCCTCGTTGAACCCCTGGTAGAACACGTCGTGCTTGCCGACGTACCGCTTCGTCCAGTGGCAACGGCCGTCGGAAATGTCATAGCGGCCGCGGATGACGAACTCGCCGATCCAGTCCCGGCCCTCGCCGGTGATCGTCCCCTGGCGGAAGGTCAGGTGCAGTTCCATCAGGTGTCGGCCGGGGATGAGCTTCTGCAGGAAGAAGCCGGTCCACGGGCCGCTGGGGAAGCGGGGGTCGGATTCCAGGTCCCCGGCGTCGCGCGCATCCATCACGGCCCCTCGGCGGTGTCGAGCAGAATACCATCCTACCGCCGCCACGGGGTCGTGACGAAGCGCAAATCGCGAAAACGTATCACCTCAACAAGACCGGCGTCCCGTCTACCTTGATCCGCATCAGCAGGTATGGCTTCTTCCGCAGGTCCTTACCTTCGTGGAACCGCTTTTGCCGGTGGAGTTGATTGGCCGTCACATAGAGGTAGCCGTCAGCGGCGAGACTGAGCGTGTCCGGCCAGAGCATTTCCGGGCTGGCGGCGATCGGCTCGAACGTCCCGTCCGTTTTCCGCCGCAGGATGGCGTTGTGCTCATAGTTGGTGCAGTAGACGCGGCCCTGGGCGTCGCTCTCCAGGCCGTCGGACGCACCCTTGTCGCCGTGGTCCTGCACGGTTCGGGCCGCCTCATCCGGCGACGCGTGCTCGTCGGCCAGCGCGTCCACGCTGACGCTGAAGAGCCGGCGGCTCGACAGTGGGCAGTAGTAGAGCCGCTGGCCGTCGTGGCCAATGGCGATGCCATCCGACCCCATCCGCAGCGGTTCGACCTTGCCGGCGGCCGGCCGGGCGTAGAGCAGCCGGCTTTCGACGATCGGCAAGAACCCCCGGGCGGCCTTGGTCGTCGGGTGGTCGTTCAACTTCCGCCAGCTCCGCTTCGTCGCCAGGTCCACGACGATGATCCCATTCGGCCCCTTGTCGGAGGAGTCGGTGATGAACGCCATCCCGGCCTTGCCGCGACGGAGATCGAACCGCACGTCGTTCAGGTAGGTCGTCGTCAGTGCCACGTCGGGCGGGAAGTGGATCGTGTCCACGACCTTGTTCTGCGCCAGGTCGATGCAGACGAGTTTCGGCCCGCCCGGCATCACTGGCTTGAACTCGGGGGCGGCCGTGTCGAGGACCCAGAGGCGATCTTTCGGGTCCACGACCACGCTCTGGACCGAGATGAACTGTTTACCCGGGTCGCCGTCCGGTCGGTTGATCGCTTCGTCGGGGAAGGCAACCGGGTTGCCGTTGCGCAACTCCGCGACGGTGAACGGTACGTTGTCGCCCCAGCGCGGGAAGTTGACGGACACGCGGCCGGAGTGCGAAATCGTGATGCCGGTCGGCATCGGCCCGCGGAACGTGGCGACGACCTCCGGGTTGCCGAAGGTGAGCATGGCGGCGGCGAGTGCTTCCATCATGAAGAACTCCGACGGGACTGCCATCGAGCGGACGTGAGAATGCGCGCCACGGCTTGCAGGCAAGCCGTGGCGCACGACACAGTCTGATTGGATGCCCGCCGTTCGTCAGCGGGTGAGTTGATCGGTGGCGAGCTTCTTCGCCACGGCCAGCGCTTCGCCGAGCTTGGCCGGGTCCTTGCCGCCGGCTTGGGCGAGCGTCGGGTTGCCGCCACCCTTGCCGCCGGCCGCCTTGGCCGCCTCGCCCACGAGCTTGCCGGCGTGCAGCCCCTTCTTCACCAGGTCATCGGTGACTGCAACTAGCAGGCCAACCTTGCCGTCGTCCGCCCAGCCGAGGGCGATGACGCTGCTGCCCGCCTTCTGCCGCAGCCGGTCCACCTGCGAGCGGATCGCATCCGCCGGCGCGGCCGGCACCTCGCCGGCGATGAGCTTCGCCCCGCCCACGTCGGCCGCCGCCGCGAGCAGCTTGTCCGCCGTGCCGGCCAGGTCGCTTGCCGCGCCCTTCTTCAGTTGTTGTTGGAGCTTCTTGACCTCCTCCTGCAGCGCCTCGACACGGGTCGGTAGTTCGCCCGCCCGGCAGTTGAGCTTCGCCGACAGGTCGTCCACGACGGCCGAGAGCCGCTGGAGCGCTTCCACGGCCCGCTTGCCGGATACGGCCGTGACGCGGCGGACGCCCTTCGCCACCGGCTCCTGGCTAACGATCTTGAACAGCCCCGCCTGGCTCGACCGCTGCAAGTGCGTGCCGCCGCAGAACTCGGCGGAGATGTCCCGCGTCACCTGCTCCGGCCGCTCCGCCCCGATCATGACGACGCGGACCGGGTCCGGGTACTTCTCGCCGAACACCGCCCGGACGCCGGGCAATTTCTTCGCCTCCGCCAGGGGCATGACCACCGCCGCCACGGGCAGATCGCCCTGAATTCGCTCGTTGACGTGCCGTTCGATCCGCGCGATCTCGTCGTGCGACAGGGCGTGCTGATGGGTGAAGTCGAACCGCGTCTTGTCCGGGTCCACGAGCGACCCCTTCTGCTCGACGTGGTCGCCGAGCACGTCCCGCAGGGCGAGGTTCATCAGATGGGTGGCCGTGTGGTTGCGCATCGTGTCCAGGCGAACGCCGTCCACGCGCAGCGTCGCCGGCTGGCCGACGCCGACCTTGCCCTCGGCCACCTGGCCGAAGTGCAGCACAGCGTCACCGAGCCGCTGGGTGTCCTCGGCCTCGAACCGGCCGGTCGGCGTGGTGATCGTGCCGACGTCGCCGACCTGGCCGCCCGCCTCGGAGTAGAAGTTCGTCCGGTCCACGAGCAGCGCGACGGGCTCGCCCTCGGCCAGCTCGCCCTCGCGAACCACGGCGCTGCCGGCCACCCAGCCGAGGAGGGTTGCCGCGATCTCGCCGGTGGCGTACTTCGCCGCATCGTCAGTCTTGGGAAGGTCGCCGGAGACGGCGGTGACGAGATGCTTCTTCGCCGCCTCCCGCGCCTTCTGCTTCGCCTCCTCCATCAGCCGGACGTAGCCCGGCCGATCGACCTTCAGCCCCGCCTCCGCGGCCATCTGCTCGGTGATGTCGATGTAGACGCCGAACGTGTCGTGTAGCTTGAACGCGTCCTCGCCGGCGAGCGTGTCGCCGCCCGCCTTGCGGACCTTCGCCGCCGCGTCGTTGAACAGCTTCAGCCCGCGGTCGAGCGTCCGCAGGAAGCTCTCCTCCTCATCCCGCACCACGTTGACGACCCGTTGCGGTGCCCGCTTTAGCTCTGGGAACACGCTGCCCATGACTTCGACCACCGCCGGGACGAGGTCGCACAGGAACGGCCCAGTCGTGCCGAGGTGCTGCCAGCCGTACCGCTCCGCCCGCCGGAGGATGCTCCGCAGCACGAACCCGCGCTTGGTATTGCTCGGCTCCGCCCCGTCCGTGATCGCGAATGTCAGCGCCCGGATGTGGTCCGCGATGACGCGATAGGCCGTGTCCTTCAAGTCATCGAGCTTGCCGGTGTACTTCGCCGCCCCGGTTACCCGCTGGATGGCGTCGAAGATGGGGGTGAAGACGTCGGTGTCGTAGTTGCTATCCTTGCCCTGCAGCACCGCCGTGACCCGCTCGAAGCCCATGCCGGTGTCCACGTGCTTGGCCGGCAGGGGGATGAGCGACTTGTCCGGGTTGCGGTTGAACTGGATGAACACGAGGTTCCAAATCTCCATCACCCGCGCGTCGCCCTTATTGACAAGCCTGCCGCCCGACTTATCCGCGGTGCGATCGATGTGGATCTCCGTGCACGGGCCGCAGGGGCCGGTTTCGCCCATCTCCCAGAAGTTGTCCTTCTTGCCGAAGAAGTGGACGTGGGCCGGGTCGATGTCCGTCTCGGACCGCCACAGGTCCGCCGCCTCGTCGTCGCGCGCCAGCCCCTCGTCCGCCGCCCCGCCGAACACGGTCGCGTGCAGCCGGGACTTGTCGAGCTTCCAGACCTTCGTCAACAGCTCCCACGCCCAGCGGATCGCCTCGCGCTTGAAGTAGTCGCCGAAACTCCAGTTGCCGAGCATCTCGAAGAACGTGTGGTGGTACGTGTCCTTGCCGACGTCGTCGAGGTCGTTGTGCTTGCCGCCGGCGCGGATGCACTTCTGCGTGTCCGCCGCCCGCCGGTACGGCCGGGAGCCGGTGCCGAGGAACACGTCCTTGAACTGGTTCATGCCGGCGTTGGTGAATAGCAGCGTCGGGTCCTCGAGCGGCACGACGGGGGACGACGGCACGATGGTGTGGTCCTTGGACTTGAAGAAGTCGAGGAATTGCTGACGAATCTCGTTCGCGGTCGGCATGACTAGCCCCGAGGAGGTGTGACGGCATCAACAACATCGCGGAGCGGTAGTCCACGGTCGCGGGCAATCCGAGCGCAATCCTCGTACTCTGGCTTCCCTGCCTTGATCCGCACCGGACCCCACGGCGTTTCCACCACCGTTGCCTCGCGTGGCTGCTTCGTCCGCTCGTAACGACAGCGGCGAATGCCCAGAGTTCCGGTTTCCCGAAAGAGGATCGTTTCCAACCCGACGAGCTTGCCTGCGTCGGCAAGAACGCTGACGACGACGCCCGGCCGAGATTTCTTCATCTGGACCGCCGTCGTCCAAACGTCGAGGGCTCCGGCCGCGAAAAGACGTTCAACAGTGTAGCCGATGACCTCGCCCGGCACGTCGTCCAGGTTCGTCTCCATCACCCAGACCGTGTCCGCCTCGGCCGGGTTCACGCCGGCAGCCGTGCCGACCAGCAATCGCAGCACATTCGGCTGCGTCAGAAAGTCCTTCGTGCCGGCCCCGTGGCCGATCCGCTCAACGGTCAATGTCGGGCTGTCGGTCCATTCGGTGACGACGGACGTGAGGATGGCGGCCCCGGTCGGCGTGGTCAACTCGGTATCGATGGTCGATGCGGCGAGCGGCACGCCGCGAAGGAGCAGGGCGGTGGCCGGGGCCGGGACCGGCATCACGCCATGGTCGCACTTCACCGTGCCGCTGCCCGGGGGCACCGAACGGCTCGTGATCCGTTCGGCGGCCAGCAGGTCCAACCCGATCGCCGCCCCGACGAAGTCGGCGATCGAGTCAAGCGCCCCGACTTCGTGAAAGTGCACCTTCTCAATCGGAATGCCGTGGACCTGGGCCTCCGCCTCCGCCAGCCGGCGGAAGAAGCCCTTGGCCAGCCCCTTCTGTCGGTCGGTCAGTCGGCCCTTATCGATGATTGTCTCGATGTGGTGCAGGTGCCGGTGGGCGTGCTCGTGCGGGGCCTCGACGCGGGCGTGGGTGGCCGCGATCCCGCCGCGCTTGACACGATCGATGGCGAGCTTGATCGGTAGGCCGAGGGAGTCGAGGCCGGCCCGGATCGCGTCGACATCCACGCCGGCATCGATCAGTGCGCCAAGGATCATGTCGCCGCTGGCGCCGCTGAAGCAGTCGAAATGGGCCACGCGCACGGTCCGTCCCTCCCGATTGCAGGGATTCTACCAACCGCGTGTGCGGTCACCCAGCCGCGGTGTGTGTTAGACTTCACCCAAACATCGCCTGCCGTGACTGCAAGGTGCTCGTTCATGCCCCACCCGCTCGACCCGCTCGCCGCCCTGGCCCACGCCGACGGCGGCTGGGGCTACGTCGCCGGCCAGCCCGCCCACCTGGAGCCGACCTGCCTGGCGCTACTCGCACTGAAGCCCGAAGCGGATCGGTTCGCGGCGGCCGTGGCCGGCGGGCGGTGCTTTCTGCGTGCCTGCCGCCGGCCCGATGGATCGTACCGCCTGGCCCGCGGCCGCGACGCCGCCGTCTGGGGGACCGCTCTGGCACTGTTCACCGAGGCCGCCTACCGCGACGGCGAAACGCCGTCCGGCGACGAGACGGCGACGGCCGCAGTCCTGCTCGGCGTCAAAGGCCACGTCGTCCAGGCCGATCCAGAAGTCGCCGACATGTGTGACATTGACGTGAGCCTGGCCGGCTGGCCGTGGGGGGAGGGCACGTTCTCCTGGGTCGAACCGACGAGCTGGGCCTGCTTGGCACTGCACCGGCTCAGGCTGGGCGATCATCCGCGGGTTCGGGAGGGCGAACGCCTCTTGCTGGACCGGGCATTCGAGCAGGGTGGGGCGAACTACGGCAACCGGATGATCCTTGGCCGCATGACGGAGCCCATCCCCGGCCCGACGGCGCTGTTACTCCTGGCATTGCAGGGCCACCGGGGCGAGCCGCGGGTCCAAGCCGCCGTCCGTTACCTGCGCGAGCAACTGGCCGCCAGCCACGACCTCGAACACCTCGGCTGGGGCCGTCTCGCGCTCGACCTCTATCGCGATGAGCCGGGCGTGGCTGAATTCCTGCCCCGGCTCGACGACCGCATCCGGACCGGCTACGCGGAGCGTCAGGCGGTGCCGTGGCTGAAGCCTTCGCCGCCGCGGGAGGCGCTCACCGCCCTGGCCTTGAACTGCGACCGGTGGCAACCGTTCCGCCACCCGGTTGCGCCGGCTGGCGACCCGCTCCGCGGGTGCCCCGCCGTCGAACCGCGGGAGCCGAAGCCCGCCGGCAAGCCGCTCGGCGAGCGCATGCGGTCGATGCTCAAGGGTGTCGTCGTCCGAGGGTTGGATCGCATGCGGCAACCGCCGGCGCAGTCGCGCGTCCACATCGCGAAGGCGTCCGACTACTCCGCCGACCTCGCCGCCGTCGTCCGGCGGCAGTACGAGCACTTCCGCGCCGAGGTGCCGCTCGCGGGCAAGCGGGTCGTCCTTAAGCCGAACCTCGTCGAGTACCACCGGGACAAGGTGATCAACACCGACCCGCGGGTCGTCGCCGCCGTGATCGAACTGTGCCAGTCCGAAGGGGCCGCTGAGGTGATCGTGGCCGAGGGGCCGGGCCACTGGCGGAATCTCGAATACCTGGCGGCCGAGAGCGGCCTGGGCGACGTGCTCAAGCGGTACAACGTGCCGCTCGTTGACCTGAATCACGACGAGCCGATCAAGACACTGAACCTCGGCCGGCTGACCGGGCTGGAATATCTGTACCTGACGCGGACGGTCGCGTCGGCCGACGTATTCGTCTCGCTGGCGAAACTGAAGACGCACCATTGGGCCGGGGCGACCCTGTCGCTCAAGAACCTGTTCGGGACGCTGCCGGGCATCTGCTACGGCTGGCCCAAGAACGAGCTGCATTTCCGTGGCATTCCGAACAGCATCATCGACATCGCGCTGACCCAGACGCCGCACCTGGCCATTGTGGACGGCATCGTCGGCATGGAGGGCGACGGGCCGCTCAACGGCACGGCCCGACATGTCGGGGCGCTGGTCATGGGCACCGATCTAGTGGCCGTCGACGCGACGTGCTGCCGGCTCATGGGATTGCCCGCGGAGCGGATCGTCCACCTGGCCCTGGGCGCGCATAAGAAACTCGGCCGGCTAGAGGTGGACAAGATTGAGCAGCTGGGCGAGCCGATCGCCGCCCTTGCGCAGGCGTTCGCCCCGCCCCCGAGGTTCGACAAGCTGCTCTTGCCGCAGGAGAAATCGGCCTGAAACACTGGGGACGCTGGGATTCGAACCCAGAACCAAGGGATTATGAGTCCCCTGCTCTGACCGTTGAGCTACGTCCCCGGGCGGCACGACTGCCTGACCGGTCGTGCTCCCATCCGCACAGTATACAGCCGCCCGGGCAGGCACGGGATGCCGGTGTCAGGGAACGAACAGCCGCCCTCAGTTCGTCGGCGAGCCGGCCACGGCCGTGAGCTCCTCGGCCAACCGTCGCCGGACCGATTCGGGCATGTTGTCCTGGCCGTAAGACCTCTCGACGTGAGCCAGGACCAGCCGGCAATACGCTTCGTCGAACGATGCGTTCGGGTACTGGGCCTGCAGCGTCGATTGTACTGGCAATCCTGCGTCCAAGGCTTCGAACTCGCCCGCCACGGACAACAGGCTTCGTCGCCCGGCGATCAACTCTTCCACGAGGGCGTGCTTCGCCGCGGATCGCTGATGGACTTCCTCCAGCCGCGGATCCGCCACGGCCGGTGATACCTTCCGGCCGAGATTGTCCGCGGTCGCGGATACACCATGGCTGTTGGATTCGTTTCGGAAAGCGATGGCAACGCCGAGGATCGCAAAGCATGCGACCGCGAATGCGAGTCTTGAATGGCGACGAACAGACACCGGCAATGTCCACTCCAAGCTACATGCAAGGACGAAACTGCGTTACTCGCAACGGGATCGACGATCGGGCCGCCCAGATTAGATGATGAAGACGTTCGCTTCGGTTCAGGACGGGCAATCGTCAGCCGCTGAGTTGGGCGGCATGTCGAAGTATCAATTCTGTCGAAGGAGCATTTTTTTACAGTCACATCGATTTCGCCGGCCAGCAGCCTCGATGTGAGCTATGGTTGGATGACTCGACCGCGGGACTGGCCAGGCCCTGACTCGGCGCTGCGGCCAATTCCCCAGTAGACAGTCCTCAGATCACCCTTCTGGACCGCCCCCCGGTCCGACCGGTATCGCGGTCGTGACGGGTCGGCGGCGTGGCGGAAGTCGCCAAGACGTCCGACTGAACTATTGAAGGTTGCCCGGCCCTCACTTGGAGCGGGCAGCCTCGCCCGTAGGCAGTATGAGGTCGTCGCCGAATGGATCGGCGGTGGCGGGCGCGAGATTTGCCACGAGATGGGCCGGAACGGGCAAGTGGCAGGGACTCGAGAGAATGGGGAAAGGCAGTGAGGACCCTGGAACTTCTGGTGGGAGTAGTAGCGTCCGGGAAATCGACCTACGCTCGCCGACGGGCCGATGAGGGAGCGCTGGTCATTTCCTACGACGACTTGGCCCAAATGCTCCACGCCCGCTACCGGTATGAAGCCGCCCTTCGCCCGGGGTATGCCGCGATCATGCGGCAGACAGTCGAGGTCGGCTTCGCCCACGGCCGCGACGTCATTTTGGACGGGACGCACCTCACGCGCGAGTCCCGGCGGTATTGGCTGGAGCAGGCGCGCGCGGCCGGCGGCCGCGTCGTCGCGGTGCAGTTCCCGGTCGGTCCGGCGGAGATCCACGCGGCCCGCCGATGTGCCGCGGGTGACCGGGGCAAGTCATACGCGGAATGGCTGGCTGTCGCCGAACGGCAGTGCGCCGAGGCGTTGGCCGAACCGGTGGACGCCGTGCAAGAGGGGTTCGACGAGGTCGTCTGGATACCGGGCGACGAGCCGGTCACCGGCGCGGGCCGTGCGGCGGCGCAGCCGGCCGCCGGCGTGCCCATCCATCAGGCGGCGAGCACGCTTGCCATCGTCGCGCCGTGGGGCACTTGGACCGGGTGATGAACGAAGCCGCCCGCCGGCCGGCGGGCGGTCGCGGACGATCGCCTCCGGCCGATCACTTCTTGCTCGGCAGCTCCTTCACCTCGGCCTTGCGGACCCACACCTTCGACCGCGGGTCGTGCGCCTGAAACGCGAGGTGGCCCTTCGTGTATGTGTTGTGCGGGTCAGTGTAATCAACCGTCACGGTGCCATTCACCTTGATCGTGATGTGGTTGCCGTCGGCCGTCACCTCCTGGGTGAACCACTCGTCCGGACCGGCCCCGGCCGGGGGCTTGTTGAGCACGCAGTACTTCTCCGTGAACTCCTTCTGCTCCTTACGGTCCTTCAGGAACGCCGGGTACAGGCTGCCCGTCTTGATCCGGTCGCCGTGGGTGGCATTGATCTGCGCCTCGTACCCGGGCGGGAAACCCTTGGTAAACTTGGCCCGGACGTATTGGCCGCTGTTGCCGTGGTCGTTGACCTTGGCCTCGATGCGGAAGACAAAGTTCTCGTAATCACCCCGCTCGGTGTACAGGTGGCCGACAGCACCGCCACCGACGATCGCGCCGTCTACGACCTCCCACTTCGCCTTGTCGTCGGGGTGAGTCTTCCACCCCGTGAGGTCTTTGCCGTTGAACAGCTGCACGAACCCGTCGCTAGCCTTGGACTCGTCCGCCGCCGGGGCCGGCACTGCGGCGGCCAGCAGCCCCGCGGCCAAGGCCACGATCCCGATCGTCTTCATCTCGGTCACTCCTTGTGGTGCACGGGCGGGGTGATCGGGGCGGTCGGCTTGGGCGAGGCCGGCGCCGCCGGTGCGTTGGCCTGCGGCTTGGGAATGTCGGCCGCCTGCGGGGCGGCGGACGCGAGATTCGGTGTCAGGTCGGCGTCCGCCTCGCCGGTCGCCCAGGACAGTGCGCCGAGTAGGAGCGTCTGGAACAGCGGGTTGGCCCACACGTCCTCCCGATGGCCCATCGACGTGTAGAACACCCGGCCCTTGCCGTGCATCCGCGCCCACGTCGCCGGGAACTTCGGCCGCTGGTAGCTCGGGCCCTTCATCCCCTCGGTGTCCTGGACGAGGATGACGTGGATGTCAGGGGCGAAGTTCTTCAGGGAGTACCATTCCTCCATCAGCTGGAAGTCGGTGAGGCCCGTCGCGCCGGGGAAGCGGTTGTCCACGACCCGCATCCACGCCTTCTGCTGGGCGTCGTGCTTAATGAACTCGCCGCCGAGCATCTTCAGGTACGGGTCGATCCTGTCCGGGGGCTGGACGGCGAACTTCTCGCCGGGGCTGTGGAAGGTGTCGCTGGCACAGTGCGACCCGAGGAACCCTTTGCCGGCGGCGACGGCGTCCAGCAGCGCCT
>DASXAN010000678.1:0-2391 GCA_036406755.1 Gemmataceae bacterium | reverse complement strand
GTCGGCGGCCGGCGGGTCGGGGCCGGCCGCGGCGGTCGGCGGCTCCAGGAAGCTGCGGTCCTTGTCGTGGACGCGGAGCAGGGCCTCGACCCGGGCGTACAGGTCGGGGTCGCTGCCGCAGGTCTGGTCGAGGTACGCCCGGCGGTCCGCCGCCGACGGGAGCTGGCGGGCGGCGGTGAAGACCGCCTTTTCGTCCGGCCGGGGTTCGGTGGGGGGAGGCGGGTCCATGTCGGTCGTTTTATCCCGCGCCGAGGACCGTCGGACAGGCCGCGGCGGGGCCGCCGTCAGTCGTCGCTGGACTTCTGGCCGGTGGCCGCGTTGTCCGCCGGCACCGGGTCCAGCGGGCCGGCGTGCGGGTAGGTGAGTTCCTTGGGGGGGTCCTTCGCGTCGTCGGCCGTTTCAGGTCCGGCCAGATCGAACTCTCGGGCTGCTTCGGCCGAGCCGCCGGAGTTTTTCATGAGCATGGTCCCGACGATGCTCACCCCGGCCGGGCTGATGTCGATGAAATTGCCACCGACCTTCAGGGAAATTCGCGCCAGCCCCTCGAGGACGAGCCTGGAGCCGGACCGGATCGAAACCTCGCCGGCGTCGAGATAGATTCCCGCGCCGGCCTTCACAAACAGATTGCGAGTGAGGCAGGTGAAGTCATTCTTTGTTGCGATATCGTACGCCCCCGCCCGGACCGCGATCCCTTCGTCGGCGGTGATGAATTGGCCCAGTTTGACGTGCCGGCACTCTTGCCCGTCGATGGTGGTGTAGACGTACGCCTTGACGTGCCGGTGGTCCTCGCCGTCGATCAGTTCGTACCGGTTCTTGACGACGTGCAGGCTGCTGTCGCCGCCGACCCACTCGCTGCGGTCGATCCCCACCTGGATCAAGAAGTAGCCGTTGTCGTCGGATTCGCCCTTGCCCACCGTCAGCCGGTAGTTGCCTTCGACCCATTCCTCCTTGTACCCCTTCACGTGCAGGTCGTCGCCGCCGTAAATCAGCTCCCGGTAATTGGACGGGATGTCCTTGCCGTGTGCGTCCTTGCCGCCGACGGTCAGGTGGTAGTCGCCGCCGACGCTCGTCCGCGACTGGCCGTTGACCCGCTGGTCGAACGCGCACTGGGCGTGGACGAAGACCTGCTCGTGGCCCTTCTTGTCCTCGAAGCGAATCTCGTTGAACCCCTGGCCGCCGGGCGAGGTGTTCGACTTGACCCCGGACCGGGTCGCATTCTCGGGCAGCTTGTACGGCGGCATCTGGTCCGGGTTGTAGACGCTGCCGACGATGATCGGCCGGTCCGGGTCGCCCTCCAGAAAGTCCACGACCACCTCCTGGCCGACCCGCGGGACGTGGACCGCCCCCCAGTGCCGGCCGGCCCAGGTCGTGGCCACCCGCACCCAGCAGGAGCTGCCGGCGTCCCGCTTGCCCTCGCGGTCCCAGTGGAACTGGACCTTCACCCGGCCGTACTTGTCGGTGAAGACCTCCTGCCCCTTCGGCCCGGTGACGACCGCCGTCTGCGACCCGGGCACGACCGGCCTGGGGGTGATCCGCGGCGGCCGGAACGGCAAGCCGATCGGGATGGCGGTAAACCGGTTCGAGTAACGGAACGGCGCGCCGCCGGACCGCTCGTCCGCCGGCATCTCAGCCGTGTGCGTCACCGCCGTGACCACGTAGGCCCCGTCGGCCTTGAGCGCCCGGCTGAGCGGGTCGGTCGCCGGCGTCGTCACGGTGAACTTGAACCCGGGGACGAGCTGCCGGCAGGTGCTCACCCCGTGGACTTCGACCGCCCGGGCCGCCTCCTGTTGCATGCGAATCCCGGCCGTCCGCTTGTTGTCCGCGAAGAGCTTCTGCAAGTCGGCCGGCCGGTCCACGCCGCCGGGGCCGACGCCGTCGAACCGCTCGGCGTACTCGCCCGGCCACTCGTACACCTCCAGCTTGCCGTTGTCGCCGAACTTCAGCTTGTGGGTCGCCTGGCCGACCGGGACGCTCTCCTGGACCTGCTGCCCGGCCTCCAGGTGCTTGTGCGGCAGCTCGAAGTTGTGGTCCCAGAGCGTCACCTTGCCGGACGTGACCTCCTGGGCCTTGCCGAACTCGGAGACGAAGTCCTCGTCCTGGGCCGCCGCCTGGCTGACCGTCTTGAAGGTGATCCGCGGGGCGAACGGCACGTCCTGGTGGCTGGCGGGCGAGTTGGCCAGGACCAACTGGTGGCCCTTGTCGGTGTGCCGGAAGAAGAAATAGATGCCCTCCTCCTCCATGAGCCGGGCGGCGAAATTCCAATCGGTCTCGTGGTACTGGACGCAGTAGTCGCGCGGCTCGAACTGGCCCAGCTCGAACGCCGGGGCCGGGTCCAGACCGGCGAGCACCTTCTTGAGGATGTCGGGGACGGTCGTCTGCTGGAAAATGCGG
>DASXAN010000677.1:0-10306 GCA_036406755.1 Gemmataceae bacterium | reverse complement strand
GACGGCCGGGGCGGTGTCAAACAGATTGTCCGGTTCGTTGACACCCCCGCTGCGGCCGGCTACGCTCGCAGGAACCCATCGCGCCCGGCCCGCCCAGTTCCGACGGGGAACCCGCACCATGACCCGGCACCGCACACTGGCCCTGGCGGCGCTGTTCGCCGTCCTCGCCGGCTCGTCGTCACCGGCAGCGGACGAACCGTCACCGGAAGAGCGGCGCGAGCAGCAGGTCATGGAGCGGTTCCAGGGCGTGCTGGATAAGAACCCCCGCCGCGGCACCGCCCTCGACCGCCTCTACGGCTACCACGTCGAGCGCGGCACTCTCGACGCACTCATCAAGCGGTACGCCGACCGGACCAAGCAGAACGCAAACGACGGCGTGGCCTGGATGGTCCTGGGCCTCCTCGAGGCCCAGCGCGGCAAGGACGCCGCCGCCGTCACCGCATTCCGAGCGGCCGAGCAGCACCGTCCCGACGATCCGCTCGCGAGTCACTACCTCGGCCAGACGTTGGTGCTGGTCGGCCAGCCGGACGCGGCGGCGGAGGCGTTCGAGCGGGCCATCACCAGAAAACCGAACCGGGCCGACCTGCTCGACGCCTTCCAGGCCCTCGGCCGCGTCTACCAGCGGGCGCAGAAAACTGAGCAGGCTCTGGCCGTGTGGGGCCGGCTGGAGCAACTGTTCCCCGACGACCTGCGCGTGCAGGAGCAGATCGCATCCACGCTGGCCGAGGAGGGCCAGTACGACCAGGCACTGCCACGGTACGAGAAGCTGGCGAAGGCGGTGCCGGACCCGTACCGCCAGGCGACGTTTCGCATGGAGGCGGCCGAGCTGAAGGTACGGCTGAAGCGGACGCCGCAGGCGCTCGACGACCTGGAACGGCTCCTCGGCACGCTCAACCCGGACAACTGGCTCTACCGCGACGTGCGGCGGAAGATCGAGGAAGTGTTCCTCCGCAATGACGACCAGGCCGGGCTGGCGAAGTACTACGAGGGCTGGCTGCACAAGAACCCCGACGACGTCGAGGGGATGACCCGCCTGGCCCGCACGCTCGCCACCCAAGGGCGAATGCCGGAGTCGCGGTCATGGCTGGAGAAGGCGGTCCAACGTGCCCCGACCCGCCGTGACCTGCGGCAGGCGATGATCGACCAATTGGTGTATGAGCAGAAGTATGCCGACGCACTCGCCCAGTACGAGGCGATGGACAAGGCCGATCCGAACAACCCGGACACGCTCCGCGAGTGGGGTAAGCTCCTGCTCCGCGACACGTCCAGGCCGGAGGCCGACCGCAAGCAACAGGCCGTCGCCGTGTGGAAGCGGCTGCTCGACCGCCGGCCGAAGGACCCGGTCGTGGCCGCCCAGGTGGCCGACCTAGTCCGCACCGCCGGGCAGGTGGACGAGGCGCTCGCCCTCTACAATCGAGCGATCGAGCTGGCCCCCGGCAACGCGCAATACCGCGAATACCTCGGCGAGTACCTGCACAGCCTGAAGCGGCCGGCGGAGGCGCTGGCGGCGTGGCGGCCGATCGCCGCCGGGCCGAACCGCACCGCGAAGAACCTGGCCCGGCTGGCCGAGGTGTTCGCCGGGTTCGGGTACAAGACGGAGGCGATCGCCGCCCTGGCCGACGCCCTGTCACTGGAGAAGGACGACTTCAACCTCGTCCTCCGACACGCCGAGCTGCTGCATGACGACGGCCAGCCGGACGCCGCCCTGGCCCGGCTCGACGCCGCGGCGAAGCTCGCCTCCAACGCCGAGGAGGCGGAATCGGTCCTGGTCGCGCAGGTCAAGATCTATCAGGCCACCGACACGCTCGCGGCGCGGACCGAGGCGTTGCAGAAGGAGCTGGCCGCCAGCAAGGATGCGACCGCCGACCGCTGGCACCGGCTGGCCCGCTACCGGGAGGCAGCCCGGCAGACGGCCGGGGCGACCGCCGCCATCCTCACGGCGCTGGAGAAGGACCCGAAGTCGGTGCCGATCCTGGCGTCGGCCGCCCGCATCCACGAGAGCGGCGACAACCTGCTGGCCGCCGCCGACATCCACCGCCGGCTCGCCGCCGTGGACCGCCGGTTCCGCACCGAGTACCTGACCAACGTCGCCAAGCTTGAGGCCCGGCTCGGCCGCCGCGAGCAGGCGCTGCAGGCCGGCCGCGACCTGCTCGCCGCCGCCCCCGGCAACCCGGACCACTACAAGTTTTTCGCGGAACTCTGCTTCCAACTCGGCCAGGGCGAGGAGGGCCTGGAGTCGCTCCGCCGCGGGGTGCGGGCCAACCCGTCGGACCCGGAGGGGCTGAAGACGCTCGCCAGCGCCCTGGCCGAGCGGTTCCGTCCCGGCGAGGCGATCGAACTGCTTTGGCGGGCGTTCGACAAGTCCGCCGACCTGGACGGCAAGCTCGGCGTCGTCGCCCGGCTGACGGAGCTGTACCTGCAGAACAACCAGTTCGACAAGCTGCTCGAACGGCTGGAGCGGGAGCGGCGGGAGGCGGACAAGCAGCGGGAGATGACGATTTGCATCGCCGCCGCCTACCAGGCCGCCGGCGACCTCGGCACCGCCCGTGGGCAGCTCGAACGGCTGCTCAGCGAGAACGCGCGTGACACGCAACTGCTGGCGCAACTGTCGCAACTCGCCGACAGCGAGGGCGACGTGCCGTTGGCCGTCAAGTACCAACGGCAGCTGGAGAAGGCGGCGCCGAACAACCGCGACCACCGCCTGCGGCTGGCGCAGCTCCTGGCCCGGGCCGGCGAGGCGGAAGAGGCGGCGTCGGTCTGGGTCGATCTGGTCACCACGGAGACGGAGCCGCACCGCACCCACCAGGCGATCGACGCGCTCCTGAACCAGGAGAAGCCGGAGACGGCCCTGGCCGTGTTGTCGAAACTGCTCGCGCAGAAACCCGGCGACTGGGAATTGCTCTACCGCGAAGGCTCGGCCCTGGCGGCGCTAGATAAGCGCGAGGAGGCCGCCCGCCGGTTCCGGGCGGTGCTCGACCTGAAGGTGCCAGACGACGAACCGAGCGCGGCGGAGAAGTTCAAGAAGCGACAGCGGTCCGGGCGGCAGGCTGGCACGCTGCCGCGGAGCACACCGCAACAGGACGAGGACCGGCACCCGCTGGAGACACGGCTCCAGGGCGCGTACGAGATCCGCTACGCGACCGGCCTGGACCCGCGGAACTGGTACGGCGGCACGAACTACCGCAGCTGGGCGCCGCGGGACTACGGCCAGTGTCGCATGGCCGCCCTCGGCTGGCTGCTGGCGTTCGCCACGCGGGACAACAGGCAGGACGCCTTCGTCGCGTCCCGCAAGCCGCGGGACCACGCCGGGGCGGACAGCCGCGCCCGCTGGGACTGGCTCTACCTCCAGGCCGTTCGCCAGAAGCAGAGTGAGGCCTGGGAGGCGGCCAAGGCGCTCGCCGCCACGCCGGACCCGGCCGGCCAGTGGGTGTACCTGAACTACCTCGGCGGCCGGCTCGTGAGCGGCAACCGGCGGGGCCGCCGCGCCGGCGGCGACCGGGCGGACACCGGCCCGCCGCTGCCGCCGGCCGAATTAGAGCAGGTGCTGACCGCCTACCGCCGGCTCAAACAGCAGAAGCCGGAGTGGCTGACGCAGCAGGTCGTGACCAACGTCCTCACCGAGTTGAAGCGGGCCGGCCGCAAGGACGAGGAGGCAACGGTCTACCGCGAAGCCGTGACCGCGGCGCAGCAACCGGCCGCGCTTCAGGAGGCTCTGAGGCTCGCGGCCGAGCGCGGCGACACGGACGGCGCGCTAGCCGTGTTCGACCGCATCGCCAAGCTGCCGCCGGCGAGTCGGACGGCTCAGTCGATCGTCCGAACTACGCCCGAATCGCTCGCCCGCCTGATGGCCAAGCGGGCCGAGGCCAAGGGCCATGCCGACTTGATCCGCATCTTCGACGCTTACTTGGTGGTGCACCGCAAGGAGCGGCAGGCCGCCCCGCCGCACGCACCCCCCGCATCCCAGGCACAGCCGGTCAGCTACCTGATGCTCATGCCCGGCGGCTACTACCGCCGGCACACCGTCGATTGGCCGCCGGCCAACGACTATTACGACGCCGGCTCTATCCAGCTCCTGCGCACGGCGTTCGAGGCGTACCAGCACGACGACCTTGTCAGCGACCTCGTCACTCTGGTCGCCAAGCGACGGGACGAAGCCCCGCCGGAGGAACGGATCGGCTACCGGCTCGGGCTGGCGTACATGCACTGGTGGCAGCAGGAACGGGAGTCGGCCGTGGCCGAGTTCATAGCTGCGGTCGCGCTGGCACCCCAGGACGTGAACCTGCGATTCGACCTCGCCGACCTGCGGGAGCGGAGCAACGAACCGGACGACGCCCTGGCCGTGCTCGATGCCATCACCCCGACCGACCACGTCACCATGATGCGGCGGGAGGAGGCGGCCCTGCGGCTGGCGGTGCGGACCGGCAACGTCGGCCGGGCGCGCGAGGCGGCCGACCGCCTGTTCGGCCTGCGGCTGGACGCGGAGAAGCAGGTCCGCCTGGCCGCCCACATGCACCGCCTCGGGATGCACGCCGCGGCCGAGGCTGTGCTGGCCCGCGCCCACCGGCAAGCCGGCAACCGGACGGGGGCGATGGTCAGTCTGATGCACCAGTACCAGGGCCAGAACCAGCCCGACGCGGCCGTGCAGATCGCCCGCCAACTGCTCCGCAAGGGGCCGTCGCTGAACTTCACGCCCTACCGCTATTCCAACGACGAATCCGATGGCCGGGCCGAGGCGATCCAGGTGCTGGCCCGGTCCGGCCAGCTCGCCGAGTTGATCGAGCGGGCCGAGGCACAACTCAAGGCGTCGCCGCGGTCGCTGCCGCTGCACCAGGCGCTGATCGACTACTACAAAGCGGCCGGGGACAAGGACAAGCTCAAGGCCGTCGCCCTGCGGATGGCGGCGCTGAAGCCGGACGACGCCAAGCTGCACTACCAGCTCGCCCAGCAGTTCTCGGAGACGGGCGACTTCGCCGACGCCGCCGACCAGTACGCCGCCGCGCTGCGGAAGGAGCCGGGCCTGTTCGCCTACCAGTACTGGGAGATCCTCCAGACGTTCGGCCAGGCGCAGAAGTCGAAGGATCTCGTCGCCCTGTTCGACGAAATCGACCTGAAGCGACTCGGCGGCAACTACTACGCGTTCCTGAGCGTCATCCAGCCGCTGTTGAGCCAGCGAGAGACGCGGGACCAGGGGTTGCGGTTGTTCCGCAAGGCGTGGGCGGCGTTCCCGGAGGAGCGGCCGCAGATGCTCGGCTACGTCTCCGACGACGAACTCTGGCGGCTGCCGGAGCTGTACGACTACGCCCGGGAGGCGGTCATCCCCAAGGGCGACGGCCTGGCCGACCCGTGGCTCGGCTGCGAGGAGGGAATTAGCTACGGCGGCGACGGCCGGGTGACGGGCCTCTACAACCGGGTGGCCGACGTGGCCCGGCGACAGAACCGGCTCGGGCCGCTGACGCGGGAGGTGGACGCGGCCCTGGCGAAGCACCCGGACTGGGCCGCCGGGCGGGCGCTCCGGGCCGTGCTCGACGCCCACCAAGGGCGGTTCGACGCGGCGCGATCGGCGTTCGCCGCACTGGTGGAGGACACCCGGACGCCGATGCCGCCGCTGGCCCGGTTCGTGTTCGGCCAGGAACTGGAAGACTACGCCGCCCTGCGGGACGTGGTGGTGAAGGGTTACGAGGGGGCAGTCGATCAACTGCTCAAGGGCGAGGACAACGACCTGAGCTACAGCCCGGTGCGGCGGCTGATCAAGCTGTACGACCAGGACGGCCGCAAGGCCGATGCCCGCGCGCTGGCGCTGAGGTGTCTGCGGGCGCACTGGGAGGAGTATGACGCCGGCTATTCGGCGTACCGCCGGCTCAGCAACGGCCAGGCGGTGGCGCAGCTGCTCGCCGAGACGGGCTTCCCGGTGGACGCGGCCCGGACGTACGCCGGGCTACTCGAGGACACGGAGACCCTGGAGGCGGCGGCCCGGTACTACGGCGAGAACCGGGTGCGACCGCAGATCGACGCCGGCTTGCGGCAGACGCTTAAGCGACTCAAGCCGGAGACGCTGCCGCCGGCCGTCCGCGACCTGCTCCAGCCGAAGGCCGACGCCAAACAGGGGCCGGTTCTCGACCTGCTGCTGATCCAGCCGGACGGCGATCTGTCCACGGCGGCAATCCAGAGTGTGCTGGCGCTGGCGCTGAAATCGACCGAACAGGTCCCCGAACTGCGGGCCGAGGCGGTGGCCCGGCTGGCGGAGCTGGCCGGTCAGCAGGCCAAGGATTCGTCCGTGCTGACGGCCGCGTTCCTCGCCGCGCTGGCCGAGGACAGGCCGGAGCGGATCGCCGAGGCGGCCGAACGGCTGTGGGCCGCCGCCGAGGCTCAGCCGTTGGAGGCGCTGCCGCCGGGAGTGCGGGCGAACTCGCGGCAGCGGGCCGCGGCACTGCCGCAGGTGGGCTTATGGCTGGCGGCCCGCGAATGCCTGAAGCGCGACCCGCTGCGACCGGTCGGCGTGAAGCTCGGCGAGCGGGCGCTGGAAGCGGCCCGGCGGCAGTTGGAACCGACGTTTGCCCTGGCAGTGCTGAAGGAGTGGGGTCAGATCGAATTTGACCGCAAGGACCGAACCGGGGCCGAGCAGCGGTGGGGACAGATGCTGGAGCTGGTGCTCCCGGCTCCAGTGCCGCCGAAACGGGCGGCGGCCGCCGCGACGATGGTGCCGGTCGTCACACAGACGCAGTTCGGACGGACCATCCAGATCGCCCAGTTGGCCGCCGACCGCAACCTGCCCGCCCTGTCCCAGCGGGCCGTGCGCGACGCCCTCCGCGGCGGCCCGCCGGTCCCGGACCCGACGCCGTCCGACGGCGGCAGCAGCAATAGCCCCGTCTCCTCGCCGGATGACGGCGACTCGTCGGGGTTGCAAGTCGAGACGGAACTGGCCGGGCTGATCGCCCGCTGGCGGCGATCGGGGGTCGGCCCGGCCGAGGTCTACGAGACGCTCGCCGCGGTCGTCCTGCCGGACGCCCGGCCGACCGAGGCGTTCGTATACCCGCGGTCGTTCGCGCCCGGCACGCCGGAGCCTGCCCGGAGCGTCGGCCAACTGCTGGCCGACGCCGCCGCCCGGTGCAGTAAGCTCGACGACCTCCGCCGCCGGGCCGAATCCCGCCGCGACCAGCCGCTCGGAGAACTGACGGCCCACGTGCTGCTCGGCCAGGTCGCTCTCACTGCCGGCGACGCGGGCCGGGTCGCGGCGGAGCTGGACTGGTTCACGCAACGGCTGGCGAAGGACACACTGCTGACGACGGCCGAACTGGCCTGTCACGTCGCCCTGCCGGCGCTGGAGCGCCCCGAGTCGGAGTCGGCCGCGTTGGCGCTGCTCGACCGGGCGGCGAAGAACCTGGGCACCAACCAGAACGACACCCGGTCGTCGGCGCTGCGGCTGCACTTGGCCCGCCACCAGTTCCGCCGCGGCCGGCCGGACGAGGGCCGACGGCTGCTCAAGGAGGTCACCGCCGGGGCGGTGAAGGACGTGCTCCGCAACAACGGCAGCGGCGTCGCGCAGCCGATGCAGGGGGCTGTACGGGAATACGTCCGCGCCGGCTTGCTGCCCGAAGCGCTAGAACTGGTGGGCACGGCCGCCGACTTGCCGACTCACGTCCGCAACAACCTCGGATACGAAGCGCTGCCCGACGTCGCGGTCGGGCTGTATCGTCTGCTCATGGCCCGCCCGGCCGCCGAGCGGCACACGATCCTCAAGGCCTGGACGCTGCCGACGGCCGGCCGCAAGTCGGTCCGGCTGTTCGGGGCGATGGTCCCGACCGACGCGCCGCCGCCGGTGTTCGGCGACGTCCACGTTCCGTCCGACGGTGTCGTCCACACGGCCGTGCTCCTGATCGACGCTGCCCGCGAAGCCGGCAAACTCGACGAGCTGGCCGCCGAGGTGCAGACGCTCGCCGACGCCAAGGTAGAGAACGCCCGGACGCTGTCCCTGCTGGCTCAGGCCGTCCGCGGCCCGGCATCGGCCGTCAATCCGGTCCTCGCCGAACACCTGAAGGACCTGCGGCACCGGGTCGCCAGCCCGCCGAAGCAGCCTGCCGCCGCGCGCTACTACTACCCCGGCATGGAGGAGAACGCCAACCAGGAGGCGGTGGCGTGGGCCGACGTGCTGGTGTGCCGGGCCTGTCTCGCCGACCCGGCACTCGCCCCGCTCGGCGAGGCGATGGCGGATCAACTGCTCATCCAATCCAAACGGGTTCAGAACTGGGGCTACATGACGTTCCTGCGCGCCGCCGTGGCGTCCAGCCGGGTGGCACGCGACCCAACCGCTGCGCGTGATACGGTCCGGCTCCGCGATCCCGGGCTGGCCCTCTGGCACCCGGCCGGCACTCGGAACGCCACCACACCGCAGGACGCCCGGCCGCCGGTGTGGTGGGTCGCCCAGGAGGGCCACCTGGCCCACGTCGTTGGCCCGGGCGACGACTTCTTGCTCTTCGACCACCCGCTCGCCGGCAAGTTCACGTTCTCCGTCGAGGCGTACCAGGGGCCGTTCGCCGAAGGGCACGTCGGCTACGGCGGGCTGATGTTCGAGCCGAACGTGGGCAACAACCCGCCGACCGTCTCGCCGGTCGGCCGGCACGAGACGGTCAACCGGCCGGCGACGGGGATGCGGCCCGAGGCGTTCAACACCCTGACAGTTGAGGTCGAGCCGGGCAAGGTCCGCTGCCTCGTCAACGGCCGGCTGTTCTACGAAGACTCCGACCTCGGCCCGACCAGTCCGTGGCTGGCCCTGTTCGCCGGCCACGAACGGCACACCGTCTTCCGCAACCCGCGGCTGACCGGGTCGCCGACGATCCCGCGCGAGGTCCGGCTGTTGCACAGCGACCGGCTCGAAGGCTGGACCGGCACGCTCTCCGGCGACACGCTGCCGCCCCGGCTGCGGCTGCGTGAGCCGAACGCCGACGAGCCGGATGAGCAGGAGGCCCAGAACTACGCCCGACCGCACTTCAGGCCGATGACGCCGCCGGAGTACGACTGGAAGGCGAAGGACGGCGAACTCGTCGGCCGGCGGCTCGACGACGCCGGGGTGAAAGGTCCCATCCCCAGTCACCTCGGTTACTTCCGGCCGCTGCGGGCAGGCGACGTACTTCGCTACGAGTTCTTCCACCAGCCCGGCGAGGTCGAGGTCCACCCGTGCCTGGGCCGGGTCGTGTTCCTGCTACAGCGGGACGGCGTCCGCCTGCGGTGGTTGACCGAGGGCGGCGAGGACGACTGGACCGGCCTGCCGCCGGATAACGCCCGGGAAGTACCGGAACACCGCCGCGGGCCGAAGGTGTTGCCGCTCAAGGCCGGCGACTGGAACACGCTGACCGTGAAGATGGGTGCGAACGCCACGACGCTGGAGTTGAACGACGTCACGGTCTACGAATGCCCGCTCGCCACCGCCGACAGCCGTGCGTTCGGCCTGTATCACGACAAGGCGCACACGACGGCGCGCGTCCGTAACGCGGTCCTCACGGGCAACTGGTCCGAAACGCTGCCGGCGACCGCGGCCGGCGATCTACTCGCTCGGGCCGGCGAACCAGCGCTCTCCGGATCGGCGCGGCGGGCACTGGTCGGCGAAGCGTTCTTCGGCCGCAACGCCTCGGCCATGCTGGCGAAGGCCCACACCCTGACACCGGCCGAGCGGTACGACTTCCTGGCCGGCTGGGTCCTGCCCGGCGGCGAGCGGACCGTCTTCCAACTCGCCGGCGATTACACGCCGGCCGACCCGGCCCCGCCGGCCCCGCCGGCCACGACCGGGCCGATGCCGGCCGGCACACGCGTCCACGTCGGCGGCGATCTCGTCGCGCCAGCGCAGGAGTTAGTCAACATCGCCCGGGAACTCGGCAAGCTCGACGAGTTGGCGGCGAGGGCCGAGGCGATCGCCGACGCGGCCGACCGCCGCGGCAAGCTCGCCCTGCTGGCGCTGATCCGCGCCGCCCAGGGGCGGGACGACGGCGCGGCCGCGGCCCTCAAGTCTCTCACCGAGAGTGTGGAACAGCTGCCGGCCGACACGCCGACGTGGCAGCGTTGGCCCGAGCTGGTCGCCGCGGCCGGCGTGCTGCACCGCCCCGCCCTCGTCGCCCCGGCGACGGCCCTGCTCAACGCCGAGGCGAACCACCTCGTGGCGGCGCGGTCGGCGAAGGTGAAGTTCGACGGCCAGGAGGAATGGCTATACCGAACCCGTCAGATCCGCGGCCGGGCGCAGCACCTCGCCCTGCCCGAGTCAGCCCGCCGGCCGTTCGGGGCCGACCCCGGCCTTACCTGGTGGGCGCCGGCGGCAGAC